>JBQGBW010000053.1:0-27211 GCA_052043475.1 Magnetococcales bacterium HHB-1 | reverse complement strand
TATAATCAGAGAGCGCATCGCCCAACGCTGTTCTCAAATCATCATTAATGCGAGAACCACTTAATTTTTCAAAAAAATTATCGACATTCCCTTTAAGCTTCTTTAAGTACTTTACCTTCCCACGGACCACATAATCTTTTTCATTTCGCCGCAACTCACCAAGATAGATCCTGAGTTGCGCGGTATCAAAATCATAGAGCCGCTTCTCCAGCGTGTGCGCCGCCTTACGAAACTCACCCTGCAACCCTTTTTTTGGTGTCAAGCCTTTAACCTTCCAAGCAGAGACCACATTAGAAAAGGCGTTCTGATTAATCTTAAGCGCATCAATAATTCTCTGCGCATGATCCGCCTCCTCTGGATCTTCCGCCTCAATCTCCATCGCTTTGAGCTTTTCACCCGCAGAGATCGCCTGATTAATATATTTATCTACCATTTCAGCTTTTGAAAGATCCCGCGTATGAAGAAACGCTTTTTCATTGATTCTTGCAAGCGTGGTATATCGGTCAATATCTAAAGCCAATCCCTTTTTCTGCTCAAGCAGTGAAATCATCCGCTTGTACTGCTCCTGGACGTCTTCCAGAGTAAAATGATAAAGAGCAATAACGATAAGAAATAGAGCGCCTACAAAAGCAAAACTTCCACCAAGCTTGGCTCCCATCTTAAGATCAAACACTTAGCACCGCCTCCAAATTTTATTTCCAGTAACAATTACAGACCGTTACCTCATTTCCTTAAAATAACATAACAATTAAGGATTATTTCTTCTACAGAAATCCCCCTATACAGCATCTTTATATTGCTACAAATGGTTGCAAATTTCAACCATTTTTATCAAGTTTGTATATAATATTCATATAGTTTAATAAGAATAAAATCGATTCTCATTAAGCCAGTAAACTCAATCCAGAAAGGTAATATCACGTAGAAGTCTCACGCACAAAAAACCTTTTCCCTATTAATCCAGAGAAAAGGCTATAAAACAGTATATATATTAATCTATTCCAAGATCTACCTCATTCCACCGAGACTCTGCTGACGTAGAAAGTGATCCATTAACGTTAAAGCAACCATGGCCTCCCCCACAGGAACCGCCCGAATACCGACACAGGGATCATGACGGCCATGGGTCACCACATCACACTCCTGGCCATGGATATCCACACTTTTACGTTTAATGCGGATCGAGGATGTGGGTTTCACCGCAAAACGGATCACAATATCCTGTCCTGTGGATATTCCACCAAGAATGCCCCCCGCATGATTACTCAAAAAAGCAGGCTCCCACGAACCATCCGGATGTTTATCCTTGATTCGCATCTCATCGGCCATCAGGCTCCCTTGCATTTTAGCAGACTGCTTTCCCTCACCAATCTCAACACTCTTCACCGCATTGATACTCATCACCGCTTTAGCAAGATCTGCATCCAGCCGATCAAAGATCGGTTCTCCCAATCCCACAGGAACGCCACGTGCGGTGATCTCAATCTCCGCACCGATAGAGTCCCCCTCTTTTAAGATACGCTCCATCAGTTGAGTAAAACCATCCACAGCCTTCGCATCAGGAGAGAAAAAATCGTTATTCTCAATCTCAGACCACTGCCAGTTCTCTCGATTAATCTCCACCTCTCCAATCGAAATCAGCGCACCTAAAACATCAATGCCGAGAGATGAAAGCGCTTTTTTAGCAATCGCACCACCGGCCACACGCATGGCGGTCTCTCTGGCTGAAGCACGTCCTCCACCACGATAATCACGAATACCGCCGTATTTTTTCCAGTAGGTGTAATCGGCATGTCCAGGGCGGAAAAGATCTTTTATCGACGAATAGTCCTTAGAGCGTTGATCTCTGTTCTCAATGAGCAGACCGATGGGGGTACCCGTGGTTTTTCCTTCAAAAACACCAGAGAGAATGCGGACCACATCCCCCTCTTTTCTCTGGGTGGTATAACGACTGCGCCCCGGACGGCGACGCTCAAGATCTTTTTGCAGATCCGATTCTGTAAGAAATATCCCCGGAGGGCATCCATCAATGATGCCCCCTAAAGCGGCACCATGACTCTCACCAAATGTTGTCAAACGAAAAATCTGACCGATACTATTGCCCGCCACGTAGCTCTCTCCTTAATAATAGATCACGCCTCGTCTTCGACTCTCATGCCCACCACATGATATCCCGCATCCACATGCAGCACCTCGCCAGAGACCCCTGATCCCATAGGAGAGAGTAGAAAGAGTGCAGACTCTCCCACCTCCTGCTGTGTGACATTGCGTCTTAAAGGAGCATTATACCTGTTCCAGTTGAGGATATGTTTAAAATCACCAATGCCCGATGCAGCCAACGTTTTTATTGGTCCTGCTGAAATGGCATTAATCCGAATGCCTTGAGGACCAAGATCCGCTGCAAGATAGCGCACACTGGCTTCTAAGGCCGCCTTAGCAACGCCCATCACATTATAATGGGGCAATACCCGTTCAGCCCCCAAATAAGAGAGGGTTAATACACTCCCCCCTTCAGGCATCAGATCTAAGGCGATCGCCTTTTGAACCGCGGCGGTCAAAGAGTAGACCGAGGTTTCCATGGCGAGAAGAAAGCCTTCCCGTGAGGTGTTGTAATACTTCCCTGTAAGCTCCTGCTTCTTGGCAAAGGCCACAGAGTGGACAATAAAATCAACCTTACCCCACGTTTTTTTAGCCTCCGCAAAAACGGCTTCAACATCTTCATCCTTGTTCAGATTACAGGGATGAACAAAGTCAGAGTCCACTTTTTCAGCCAAAGGACGAACACGTTTCTCAAGAGCGGGCATATCCCCCATAAAAGTAAAGCCTAACGTAGCCCCTTCACGATGGCACGACTGAGCAATACCCCAAGCGATACTCCGATCATTGGCGACACCAAAAATCAGCCCATGTTTTCCTTCCAGAACCCCCATTTTTCTCCCCAAATCTTTATCAAAGATTGACTTCAGATGAGACAGAAATGCATCAATCCCCTTTTAGAGTCGCTTCTGTTGATTATTCATCTGAAAACCAAAAAGTTTCAAGTTATCCAAACCTCGCCCAAGCGCGAGTACCTTAAATGTTTCTCCCATCTGCTCAGGAAGAACCAGACGCATCACCGCCTGCTTCACACGATCCTTATCACAATCCGCGATTTTCTCCATTTGCGTAATCTGTTGCAACCGCTCAAGAATCCCCAATCCCATCAGAAACCAACTCTGTGTTGTAAAGCCCAAACAGGAGAGCCCCACTTGGTCTCCTGCGCGCTTTACCGCTGAAAAATCAACTTGTGTGGTGAGATCCATCTCACCAGGCCGTTGCCAAGGATTCTCCTCGCGTTGGTGCTTATAATAACAGGCGACCGTCCCTTCCAAACGTTGGGAGAGGATCATCTCTTTTTCTGTATGACCATAATCGATGGTTAAAAGCAGCCCCTGTTTTAAAATCGCTCCAGCCTCTTGCAACCACTGCATCGCTAAAGTAGGCACTTCAATGCGCTGTCCTAAAGCGTGTTGACCCTGTGTTCCAGAGGGGAGATGCTTAACATCAATATCTGAAGAGAGCGGGATCAGGATCTCTTGCCATGCGCCGTTTTTCCAGCAGCCCGCAATCTCTTGCCAGCCATTTTCTGTCATCTTTAGCCAGTGGACCGGGAATGCATCTAGAAACTCATTGCTAAAAACAGCCCCAACCAAGCTATTTTTAGCATGATTTCGAAGATCTTCACACCAGCGAATTTTTTTTTCAGCCAAAAAAGCGTGTAGCCGCTTTTGTTGAATCTTTTTTAAGCCAGAGCCTTTCTCAATGATCTCATACTGTAGCGCCTGATAGAAGGAGGGAAAGCGTTTTGCTGTGGAGAGGATATCCTCTGCCAGCTTGCCTGATCCGCCGCCGGCCTCAATCAGTGTAAAAGCGTCAGGCTCACCAAGATGTTGCCAGATCTGAATCCATTGCAGTGTAAGCAACTCCCCAAAAAGCGAACTGATTTCTGGTGCGGTAATAAAGTCCCCTTCCCGCCCAATGGGCGATGCGCTCTTCATATAGTAGCCATACGTTTTATGATAAAGCGCCAGAGACATAAAGCGAAAAAAAGAGATACTCCCCCCAGAACGCGCCGCCTCTTCAATAAGAATCTGTTGCAGAGGGGAGTTATCCAATTGAGGAGAGTCCATTTTTTTCCCTTTAAAAAGAAAAAAGCGGCCAAAAGCCGCATTTTTTAAAAACAGGAGGCTAAAAAAACAGCACCTCCTGGATATAGATCAACCGTGAAGCTTTTTTTGTGAACGCTTCACGGTTGCAAAATTTAATAAGCGCGTCAGATCAATCCGGTTAACGACTGTCCAACCATATCGATCAACGGGTTGGGAAAGAGTCCCAGAACCAGAATGGCAATACCAACCAGAGCGATCACAACCCCATTAGAGCGGTTAATCCCTTGCTCAAAAGCGGCCTCTTTGGGTTCCTCAAAATACATCACCTTAACAACGCGGATGTAGTAGAAAGCACCAATGGCTGAAAAGAGCACACCAGCAATAGCCAATCCTGTCAGATGTGCTTCAAGAGCGGCTTTAAAAATATACAACTTACCGATAAAGCCTGCCAGAGGAGGAATGCCCGCCATGGAGAACATCATCAGGGCCATCAGAAAGCCTAACATTGGCTTCTCTTTCGAGAGCCCCTGATAATCCTGGATCTCTTCACCAACACCCTTGGCATTCATGAAAAGAATCAGAGCAAAAGCGCCGATATTCATCAGAATATAGATCGAGATGTAGGTTAATACACTCTGGAATCCTGCCGGCGTGCCGGCGGATAGACCGATTAAAGCGTAACCCACATGGCCGATGGAGGAGTAAGCGAGAAGTCTTTTGATGTTGGTTTGTGCAATTGCTGCGATACTTCCCACGGCCAGAGAGACGACAGCAATCACCTGAAGCACTGGTATCCAGTGTGGAGAGAGCGGTGCAAAGGCTTGCAGAAGAACACGAAGGAGTGCAGCAAAAGCCGCCACTTTCGGCATAACCGCCATAAATGCGGTCACAGAGGTGGGGGCCCCTTCATAGACATCGGGTGCCCACATATGGAAGGGAGCGGCAGCAATTTTAAAAGAGAAGCCCACCAGAACAAACAGCGCGCCAAAGATGGTTGTATTTGAGAAGTGATCGGCATGCTTCAGCGCATTCTGAACCCCCTCAAAGGAGACCGTGCCCAAGCTTCCATAGAGCAGGGTGACACCGTAAAGGAAAATACCCGAAGCTAAAGAGCCCAGAACAAAATACTTCAGTCCTGCCTCATTGGAGCGTGGATCACCGCGCTGAAAAGCGGCCAGAACATAGATCGAGAGCGACATCAACTCCAAGCCAAGATAGAGCGAGATAAAGCTGCTGCTCGATGCCATCAACAGCCCACCCGTCAGGGCAAAAAGGCTCAGAACAAAGTACTCTCCCCGATCCATATCTTTCTCTTTGAGATACTCCAGAGAGATAATCAGAGGAAAGATTGCCGCCAGATACATCAGGCTTTTGGTAAATGTGGCAAAGGGATCGAGGATAAAGAGCCCTGAGAAGGTGGTTTGAGATCCTTTACCGCCCAGTGCCAACGTCATAAGGCCAGCCAGGACCATCGTCGCAATGGCAATAATTCCTATCAATGACCGTTTCTCTTTCCCCCACCATGCGCTGAGGAGCAGGAGAAGCATGGCCATCAGCACCAGAAGGATTTCTGGCAATAACAGACCTAAATTAATATCCGGCATTGGATTTTGGCCTCATTTTAATAAAAGTAAAAAGCAATATTCTTTTAGTGAACCGCAGCCAAAGCGGCCGATCCACTCTTCACAGCCGCTGCTTGTTGGAGAAGGTTCTCCACAGAAGCGTGCATAATATCTAAGAAGGGTGCAGGATAGAAGCCCATCCAGAGCACCAGAACAATCAAAGGAACAAAGAGCAGCACTTCACGGCGGTTCATATCGGTAATCGCCTCAACAGCGGGGTTGTGGATCTCACCGAAGACCACCTTTTTAAACATCCAGAGCATGTAGGCGGCCCCAAGAACCAGACCCGTCGCAGCAACTGCCGCCACGGCCTTATTGCTGATAAAGGCCCCCATCAGAATGAGAAACTCACCGATGAAGCCGTTGGTTCCAGGAAGTCCAACCGAGGCCATGGTAAAGAGCATAAAGATCACGGCGTAGACAGGCATTCGGTTGACCAGTCCACCAAATTTAGCGATCTCTCGCGTATGGAGCCGATCATAGACAACGCCTACCAATAAGAAGAGTCCGCCAGAGACAATACCATGGTTGACCATCTGTAGGATGCCACCCTCAACGCCCTGTTGGTTATAGGTGAACAGCCCGATGGTGACAAATCCCATATGAGAGACGGAGGAGTAGGCAATCAGCTTTTTAAGGTCGGTCTGCACCAGTGCCACCAGTGCGGTATAGACCACCGCCACCAAGGAGAGCCCAAAGATCATGGGAATAAAGAAGCGTGCGGCATCGGGGAGAATGGGCAGAGAGAAGCGTAAGAAGCCATAAGCCCCCATCTTAAGGAGGATACCCGCCAGAATCACAGAGCCCGCAGTGGGGGCTTCCACATGGGCATCGGGAAGCCAGGTATGTACCGGCCACATGGGCACTTTGACCGCAAAAGAGATAAAGAATCCCAAAAAGAGCCAGATCTGTAGGTTGAGGGGGATCTCCAGTTTCATCAACTCAGGGATATTGAAAGAGCCGCCTTCCAGATGGTAGAGCGTCAGAATGGCGATCAGCATCAACACGGAGCCCGCTAAGGTGTAGAGGAAAAACTTAAACGCGGCATAGATCCGACGCGGTCCTCCCCAGACGCCGATGATCAGGAACATCGGAATCAGCATCGCTTCCCAGAGAATGTAGAAGAGAATAAAATCGAGTGCGCAAAACACGCCGATCACAAAACTCTCCAAAGCGAGAAAAGCGATGGTATACTCTTTCACCCGTTTTTGAATCGCCTCCCAGGAGGAGAGGAGACAGATCGGCGTTAAGAGTGCTGTCAGCAGAATGAAGGGGAGGCTGATGCCATCAATCCCCATATAATATTCTATATTGAAAGCTTCCAGCCAGCGATACTGCTCAACAAACTGAAACGCTGCCGAACTGTTATCAAATTCAGCGTAGATCGCCAAGCTCACAGCGAAGGTGAGCAGAGAGGTCGCCAACCCGATAATACGGGCTAAGCGATCATTCTTAACACCAACGAGGATGAGAAGCGCCCCAACAAGGGGCAAAAAAGTAACCAGACTCAGCATGGCCTAACTTTCCCGCAATTTATACCGTTCAAAACTGTCCCCACACCTATGTTTATTTCTCCACAACAAAGGCCATATTAACCTTGTTTGAGACAGATTTTTACGCATGTTTTTTCCTAAGACGAACTGTTTTAAACCAGAATTTAAGCCTTAAGAGTAAAATGTAACCAGGCATACCAGACCAACGATCATGGCGAAAGCGTAGTGATAAACATAGCCTGTCTGCATGGTTTTCATCTTTTCTGCCAATCGGCCAATATTACCAGCCAGGCCATTGACGCCAAAGCCATCGATAATCTGCTCATCACCATCTTTCCAGAAGCCTCTGCCAAACCATTTGGCGGGTTCAACGAAGAGGCGATCATAGAGTTTATCGAAGTACCAGGCATTGAGCAGAAACTGATAGGTTCGATTGAAGCGTGTAGCGATCTGTTTGGGAAGATCGGGCGCCACCATATAGAGATAATAGGAGAGCCCCAGTCCTAAGAGAAACATCGCGAAGGGGAACCATTTGATCCACCAGGCTAAGTGATGTCCTTGCGCTAAGGCATCATGTCCATCAGCTAAGAAGACCGCCTCTTTAAACCAGCCGTCACCAACCATGGGATAGCCCAACCACCCGGCGATCACCGCACCGACAGAGAGAACCAAAAGAGGAAGACGCATCGACCAGGGGGCCTCATGGGCGTGATCAAACGCTTTCTGACTTTTAGGTTGACCGTGGAAGGTCATAAAAACAAGCCTGAAAGAGTAGAAGGTGGTCATGGCCGCAGCGATAATCCCCAGAACCCAGGCAAACATACCGACACCACCGGCGGCATAAGCGGATTCTAAGATGGCATCCTTAGAGTAGAAACCAGCCAGATAGGGAAAACCGGTTAAAGCCAGTGTTCCGATCATCATTAAGGCGTAAGTAATGGGAATCTTTTTATAAAGTCCGCCCATTTTACGCATATCCTGCTCGTGGTGCATGGCGTAGATCACCGCACCAGCGCCTAAGAAGAGCAGCGCCTTAAAGAATGCATGGGTCATCAGGTGAAACATAGCCGCAGCATAAGCAGATACACCAGCGGCAAAGAACATGTAACCGAGCTGAGAGCAGGTGGAGTAAGCGATCACCCGTTTGATATCGTTCTGCACCATACCGATGGTGGCAGCAAAGAAGGCAGTAGAAGCGCCCACAATGGTGACCACAGCTAAAGCGGTCTCTGAGAGCTCAAAGAGAGGTGAAGCACGACAGACCAGAAAGACGCCCGCAGTCACCATGGTTGCCGCGTGAATCAGGGCGGAGACCGGTGTCGGACCCTCCATGGCATCGGGAAGCCAGGTATGAAGTCCCAACTGCGCTGATTTCCCCATCGCTCCCATAAAGAGCAGCAGGCAGATCACGGTCATGGTGCTATACTCACCAAAGATAAACTCAAAAGTGGGTGCATACTGCCCTGCGCCTGCCATGGCGAAGACCGCCTGATAATCAAGCGTACCAAAGACCATGAAGATTGCGAATATACCCAGCGCAAAGCCAAAATCACCGACCCGGTTCACCAAGAAGGCTTTCATGGCGGCATTACATGCAGAGGGTTTTTTAAACCAGAAGCCAATCAGCAGGTAGGAGGAGAGTCCAACCCCTTCCCAGCCAAAGAAGAGCTGTAGGAAGTTATCCCCTGTAATCAGCATCAGCATGGCGAAGGTGAAGAGCGAGAGGTAGCTGAAGAAGCGTGGCTGGTGAGGATCTTCCGCCATATAGCCCATAGAGTAGATATGAACCATAGCGGAGACACCATTGACCACAATCAGCATAACCACTGTCAGACGATCCAGCAGCACACCAAAAGAGACCTTAAAGCTTCCTGAGACAATCCAGGTCAGCAACGTCTCCTGATAAGGCCCATTGCCCTGCACAGCCACATCAAAGAAGGCCATGATCGAGAGCGCCAAGGAGACCAGGACACCTGCAATCGTCACAATCTGACTGTTACGGTTCCCGAGTTTACGACCAAAGAGGCCCGCGATGATGGAGCCAATCAGAGGAGAGATTATAATGAGAAGATTATTGCTCATATCTTAGACGCCAGAAGAATCCGGTTACACAAAAAAACGATAAATCTTTAAAGAGAAGTGATCCAGGATTCTCCATCCCTTTTTGGAGGTGAGTTCTAACCTTTAAGAGAATCAATTTCCTCAACGTCGATGGTGGCCCGGTTTCTAAACAGTGTAACCAGAATAGCCAGGCCAATCGCGGCTTCGGCGGCCGCCACCGTCAGGACGAAGAAGGTAAATATTTGTCCCGTCAGATCTCCCAAGAAATGGGAAAAGGCGACAAAATTGATATTCACAGAGAGAAGAATGAGTTCAATACTCATCAGGATAACAATAATATTTTTCCGATTCAGAAAAATACCGAAGGCCCCAATCGTAAAGAGAATAGCGCTTAAGGCCATGAAATGATTGACACTCACGATCATGCTCCTTCGCCGGGGGCAACTTTTTTCAGTTCTACAGCTTCATCCCTTGTTCGGGCAAGCTGTTTGCCGATATCCTGCTTACGCGCCTTATCGCTTTTACGCAGGGTCAAAACGATGGCACCGACAAAAGCGACCAGAAGAATCAGGGAAGCCACTTCGAAGGGATAGATAAATTCGGTATAGAGAATCTTACCGATCGCCATCGTATTGCTTCCTGTCTCAGCCATCGGTTTCGCCGCTTCACCATGGTGGGATAGTGCGACAACCAGCATCTCGACCAGAATCACAAAACCAACGGCGAGTCCTGCTGGAAGATGCTCCCGTGCGCCTTGACGCAGGCGAGCATGGTCGATATCCAGCATCATAACCACAAAGAGGAACAGGATCGCCACAGCACCCATATAGACCATGATAAGGATGGCCGCCAAAAACTCTGCACGCAAAATCACAAAGATCCCGGCACTGGAGAAGAAGGTTAATACCAAAAAGAGTACCGAATAGATCGTATTCTTAGAGATAACAACCATCAATGCCGAAATAATGATGATCGGTGCAAAGAGATAAAAGACAAACTCCGCGCCCATAATCTTTTCTCACAACTCCATCTGAAAACAGCGACCACTGACCGCAACAGAAAAAAACGAATATTTTTATAGAGCCCGATCTGGACAAAAGCCTAGTTATCTAGTTGTAATGACACAGACCCATTTAAGCTCTAGATTTTTAAGTTAACGATATTTGGCATCTGCCTTCAAGTTGGCATCTATTTTTTCACGCCAACGCTCACCGTTGGCCAGAAGTTTCTCTTTATCGGAGACCAAGCCTTCCCGGGTCTCTGAGTACATCTCAAAATTAGGTCCTAAAACAATGGCATCGACAGGACAAGCCTCCTGGCAGTAACCACAGAAGATACACTTCCCATTATCGATATCGTAGACCTTGGTTTTGCGATGGTTTCCCTGGCTTTCAGGATCAATTTCAATATAGATCGCTTGCGCGGGGCAAACGGCTTCGCACAATTTACAAGCCACACACCGTTCACGACCGCTCTTATAGCAGCGCAGGACATGCTCTCCACGGAAGCGTGGAGAGATCGGTGTGGTCTCTTCAGGATATTGCACGGTAATCTTCGGCTTGAACATATGTTTCAATGTTACATGAAGTCCCGCGAGCAACTCCTTGAGGGCAAAGCTTTTTAACAGGGTGGCAATCTCTCCCACGTTTCGTTCTCCTTAAACTAAACCATACCAAACAGGTGCAATGCCGCGCCGGTAACAAAAATCCAGAAAAGAGAGAAGGGGAGAAAAACTTTCCAGCCCAACCGCATCAGTTGATCATACCGGTATCTGGGGAAGGTTGCACGAATCCACAGGAAAACAAAGAGGAGAAAGCTCACTTTGAGTCCCAACCAGACAATCCCTGGAATAAAGTCAAACATCTCCAGTGGCGGTAACCATCCACCTAAAAACATCAGCGCCGCCAGCATGGAGACCAGAATCATGTTGGCATACTCTCCTAAGAAGAACATACCAAAGGTCATTGCGGAGTATTCGGTAAAGAAACCCGCCACCAGCTCGGCTTCCGCTTCTGGAAGGTCGAAGGGCGCCCGGTTGGTCTCTGCCACCACAGAGATAAAGTAGATCACAAACATGGGAAAGAGTGGAACAATATTCCAGACATCTCTCTGCCCCTCCACCACATCCGTCAGGTTCAAACTTCCTGTAAGCATGATCACCGGAATGATGGTGAACCCCATGGCCACTTCGTAGGAGATCATCTGGGAAGCAGAACGCAGCGCCCCCAGAAAGGAGTAGCGGTTATGAGAAGCCCAACCCCCAAGAATCACACCGTAGACACCCAATGAGGCGATCGCCAGTACATAGAGGATACCAATATTTAGATCCGCCAGCACCAGCAAGGGAGAGAATGGCACCACAGCCCAAGCCAGAATCGCCGGCACAAAGACCATCACTGGTCCAAGCAGAAAGAGCGGCTTATTGGCTGTTGCTGGGATAAACGTCTCCTTGAAGAAGAGTTTTGCCGCATCAGCAAAGGGTTGTAGCAATCCAAAAAAGCCCACACGATTAGGCCCGATTCGGATCTGCATATAACCGATAACTTTCCGCTCAGCCAGTGTTAAGTAGCTGACACCGATCATTACCGGTCCAATGAGAATATTAATCTTGATAAAGGTCCAGACAAACAGCCAGAAAGACCCAAACAGATCGTTGCCAAAAGTATGAACGACTTTAAGAACATCTTCAATCATTGCTCTTTTTCCTGGTCACACTCGTCTGTCGCTGCGCGCTTCTGTTTTTGGTTATCATCGATAAGCATCCACATTAAAGGCTCACCAGACTTACCACTGGGAATCCCTCCTCCCACTGGCAGAGATCCTGAATCAGAGAGGATGAATCACCATAGACACCACAAACCATACCTTGCGGTACTTTTCCATCCAAAATTGCTTTTGAATCCACGGTGCGTTCACCGCGAATCAGTCGCACGCGATCACCATCTTTGAGGCTTAACGCTGCGGCATCCTCAGGACTGATGCGCACACCGGATTCAGAATCCAGGGTATCCATCAAAACCGATTGACGTGCCACCGCATCATCACGATAAAAGCCCCCTTTCACCATCAACTTAAACCCTTTCTCCTCTGGAGCTAAAGAGCCCGCGTCGTTGAGCGGGAGATCCTGGGTCACAGGAGAGTGGTCGCAGGAGGGTGGCAAAGCACCATCGACGAATCCGCTGATATTGTAGCGGTGATCCGCCTCACCCATCTTCTGTCGGAGTGCCTCTAAGGTATTATAAGCCAGAGGGGTTGCAAAACGATCACTCAAAGCCCTTAAGATACGCCAATCCTCTTTGGCCTCACCTGGTGCCACCAGCGCTTTCTCAGAGTGCTGAGGTCGCCCTTCACAGTTGGTATAGATCGCTGATTTCTCACCATTCACCAAGCCAGGCAGAATCACATCCGCATAGGTAGAACTGCTACGCTGATAAGCGCCTAAGAAGATCACACTCGCCTTCTCCATCGCTTTTTTAGCCAATACAGTATCCACACTCTCTAGAGCGGGTTCCGCACCTAAAAGGAAGAGTACCTTGATCTTTCCTTCCGCTGCCGCCTTTAAGATATCGCGGGCATTAAAACCGGTCTGTTTTAGACGCCGATACCCCGGTCCACGGTGGGGAAGAATACCAAAATCCTGCGCTGCGGAAGTAGCACACCTGGAGATCACACGGTTAAAGCCGTTCCAGTCGGATCGAATACCATTACATGCCTGAAGAATCGCAACACTTAAGCGCCGCAAATTTTCCGCCGAAGGGTGGTTGACCGCATAGTCACCCAAAATGACCACCGGACGCTCCGCTTTCTTTAGACCATCGGTTAAGCGCTGCACATCCTCACCAACCTCAGTCGTCCCCCCTTTGAGTGCCGCGACAATATTTTTCATTGTCTGCACCTCTTCACCCATAGAGACCACCAACTCCTCTAACTTGGAGAAGTTATGGTTGAGTCGCGTAGGATAGATACTACAGAGTGTAGCACCATTCAAAGAGGCTTTACGCAAGCGGTAGTTCAAAAGAGGGGTTTCAAAGCGCGTATCGGCGCCCACAAGAAGAACAAAATCGCTCTCCTCTAAGCGCTCCAGTGGTGTATTCATCATCAGATCCGCGCGGGTTAGCGCCACCTCACTGGCGGAGAAATCCCGTTGACGCAGACGATAATCGAGATGTGTCGTTCCCAAACCTTGACGCAGAAGATCCTGGAAGGCAAACAACTCTTCAGCGGAAGGAAGGTCTTCAGCCGCCAAACCCGCCACCTCTTCAGGCTTCACTGATTTAAGAATTTTAGCCGCTTGATCTAAGGCTTCATCCCAGGAGACCGCGTTGAGCTCGCCCCCATTTTCATCGCGAACAGAAGGGGTCTCAAGGCGATTATGAAGGATGCCATCATAGGAGAAACGCCCTTTATCACAGAGCCAGGCATCGTTCACTTCATCACAACGCCTAGACATCACCCGTTTGACTTCATTATTGAGGTGATCACGACGGATGTGGCAACCCACCGAACAGTGGTTGCATATGCCGTCGGTCTTACTCAACTCCCAACCCCTGGCCTGATAATGAAACGGCTTTAGGTTGAGTGCGCCCACAGGGCAGATTTCTGCCAGATTTCCAGTCAGCTCTGAGGTGAGCGTACGATCCTCGTTTCCAGGACCGACCAGCATGCGATCACCACGGTCGATGGCGCCCATCTCTTCTAAGCCGGCCACTTCCTGGGAAAAACGAATACAGCGTGTACAGTGGATACAGCGATTCATCACGGTCTCAATCAGAGGACCGAGATCTTTATCCCCCACACGGCGCTTATCCTCAAAGTAGCGCGAACGGTCAGGGCCAAACTTCATGGCAAAATCTTGCAGATCGCACTCACCGCCCTGGTCACAGACCGGACAGTCGAGCGGGTGATTAATCAGCAAGAATTCCATCACGCCACGACGGGCTTTTTTCACCATCTCACTGTTGGTCTCCACCACCATGCCATCATTCACAGGCATGGCGCAAGCGACCACAGGTTTAGGCATCTTCTCCACTTCAACCAAACACATACGGCAATTACCACTGATGGGTAATTTGGGATGGTAACAGAAGTGAGGAATATAGACGCCTAACTGCTCCGCAGCGTCCATGATGGTGGCCCCACGTTTGACGCTAATCTCCTTACCATTGATGATCAGAGTATGCATCGTAAAGTTTGCTCCTCAACCCACCATGCAGCGTCCATGTTCCACATGGTATTCAAACTCTTCGCGGAACGCTTTGATCGCCCCGACAATGGGCATGGCCGCCGCATCGCCCAGCGCGCAGATGGTTTTTCCTTGAATGTTTTCACAGATATTCAGCAACAGATCGATATCGTCCCGATTCCCTTTACCGTTTTCGATCCGATCCATCACCCGTTCCAGCCAGCCGGTACCCTCACGACAGGGGGTACACTGTCCGCAGGATTCATGACAATAAAACTTGGAGAGACGTGTAATCGCCCGCACAATACAGACCGATTTATCCACCACAATCACCGAGCCCGCACCGAGCATTGAACCCGCTTTTGCTAAAGCATCGTAATCCATGGTCACCGTCTCACATTGATCCATCGTAAGAATGGGGGTCGATGATCCGCCAGGAATAATCCCTTTAAGGTTCTCCCAGCCGCCACGAACACCACCAGCATGGTCGTTAATCAATGTTTTCAGCGGAATACCGAGTTCAACTTCATAATTTCCCGGCTTATTCACATGTCCAGAGACAGAGAAAACCTTTGTTCCTGTGGAGTTCTCCACACCCAAAGCGGCATACCACTCGCCCCCATTTTGGATAATGGCGGGGATTGACGCCAAGGTTTCGACATTATTCACCACCGTAGGACAGCCAAAGAGCCCGACATTCGCAGGGAACGGCGGTTTCAGTCGCGGCTGACCCTTTTTACCTTCCAGTGATTCAATCAGTCCGGTCTCCTCGCCGCAGACGTAAGCGCCTGCACCACGATGAACAGCCAGGTGGAAAGTAAATCCCTTACCGTGGATATTCTCGCCAAGGTGTCCCCCCTGATAGGCTTCGTCAATGGCTTTTTGCAGCTTTTCGGCTTCGCGGTAGAACTCACCCCGAATATAGACATAGCCCTGTTCAGCACCTACAGCAAAGCCCGCAATCACCATCCCCTCAATGAGCAGGTGGGGATCATAACGGATAATATCGCGATCCTTACAGGTTCCGGGCTCACCTTCATCTGCATTGCAGACCAGATATTTAGGCCGGGGGTCATCTTTTGGAATAAAAGACCACTTCAATCCAGCCGGAAAACCAGCACCACCTCGACCTCGAATCCCAGACGTTTTGACCTCACTGATCACCTCGTCAGGAGAGAGGGAGAAAGCTTTATCGGCTGTCTGATAGCCCCCATGACGCTCATAGACCGTTAGGGTGTGGCTATTCTCCAGCGCAATATTCTTATAAACAATCTTGACCGGGGCGTTCCCGCTCATGGCCATTTCCCTTAATCGAATTTAAACGACTCTTCAAAAAATAGGTACGCAAAAAAAACCATCTTCAAGCTTAATTTTAATCAAGGCAGACGGTCGATCACGTCCCCCACATTCTCAGGAGAGAGCTTTTCAAAGTAGTCGTCGTTGATCTGCATCATCGGTGCATTAACGCAAGCGCCTAAGCACTCCACCTCTGTGAGTGTAAAGCGCTCATCCTTACTGGTGTCCCCCACATCCAGTTGAAGCTTCTCTTTTAAAGCGCCAACAATGCCGTCTGCATTACAGAGCCAGCAAGAGATGTTGGTACAAACCTGAACATGGTATTTACCCACAGGTTTGAGATTGTACATCGTATAGAACGTTGCCACCTCATAAACCCGAATGGGGGGAACATCCATAATCTCCGCGATATAGTCGAGGGACTCCTGCGAGAGCCAGCCGCCAAACTCTTTTTGGGCCAGATGCAATATGGGCATCAACGCGGAACGTCGCCGCTCAGGCGGATAGCGTTTATAGATCTTTTCGACTTCCGCCAACGCCTGAGAAGAGAAAACAGGCTTCTCTCCCTGGGGATCTTTTTGCAGAGTTCTCATAAAATCAATTACCTAATCAATGGGCAATCTTTGAGTTAATAAAAGCGCCTTCAATCCTTTGGATCTACCGGTCGATCTCACCAAAAACGATATCAATGGTACCAATCACCGTTGTGACATCCGCGATCATATGGCCTTTAACCAGTTTTTCAAGACCTTGCAGATGGTTATAGCCCGCTGCACGAATCTTCACCCGGTAGGGTTTATTGCTGCCATCGGAGACCACGTAGACGCCAAACTCACCCTTAGGACTCTCTGTGGGAACATAAACCTCCCCAGCTTTCACCGTAAACCCTTCGGTATAGAGTTTAAAGTGGTGAATCAGAGACTCCATCTTCTGGTGCATATCCATCCGATAAGGAGAGGAGACCTTAAAGTCCTCTTCACGTACCGGTCCTTCAGGCATCTGATCTAAGCTCTGGCGAATAATACGGCAACTCTGCCGCATCTCTTCGACCCGAACAAGGTAGCGATCATAGCAGTCGCCATTTTTGCCCACCGGAATATCGAAGTCAACTTTATCGTAAGCGTCATAAGGCTCCGCCTTACGCACATCGTAAGCCACTCCAGAGCCACGAAGCATGGGACCGACAAAACCGTAATCCATCGCCTCCTCAGCACTGATGACACCGATATCCACCAAACGCTGTTTCCAGATACGGTTCTCTGTCAGAAGCGTCTCATATTCATCAATTTTGGCGGGAAAGTTATCCACAAAAGCAGAGATCCGTTCCGCCATGCCATCGGGAAGATCTTTAGAAACCCCACCAGGACGAAAGTAGGCTGCATGCAGACGTGCACCAGAGACCCCTTCATAGATATCAAGGATCTCCTCCCGCTCACGGAAGCAGTAGATAAACATGGTCATGGCGCCAACGTCCAGACCGTGGGCCGCCAGAAAGAGCAGATGATTGAGCAGTCTGGTCAGCTCCGCAAAGATAACCCGCACATACTGAGCGCGCTCAGGAACCTCAATATCAGCCAGCTTCTCCACAGCCAGAACCCAGGGGTGCTCCTCAGCAATCATCGACATATAGTCTAAACGATTAAAATAGGGCAAGCCCTGGACATAGGTCTTATGCTCCAGAAGCTTCTCTGTTCCCCGGTGGAGGAAACCGATATGGGGGTCAGCACGTTCAACAATTTCACCATCGAGTTCCAACATCAGGCGCAAAACACCATGCGCAGCGGGATGCTGGGGACCAAAGTTGATGGTATAGTTTTTAAAGGTCTGCTTTTCCGTTTGCTCAACCATTGGCCACTACCATGACACTCTTCATCATAATCCTTAAAAGACAAAAAAGAATCTAGCCGTAGAATTCCCGATTCTGGATATTCAGCGCGGTGGGTTCACGAACCACGCGCCGCTCTTCTTTGTCGTAGCGCATCTCATATCTCCCTTCCACGGGATAATCTTTGCGCAGGGGATATTCGTTAAAGTCATACTCTGTCAACAGCCGCCGCAGATCGGGGTGTCCGGAGAAGAGAAGGCCAAACATCTCGTAGGCTTCCCGCTCATACCAGTTGGCACAGTTCCAGACTTCTGTTACGGAGGGAATCATTGTCGCTTCATCAGCCGCCAGCTTAACCCGCAAGCGATGATTCTTATAGACCGACAACAGTTGATACACCACCTCAAAGGGTTTCTCCCGTTTGGGATAGTGCACCGCCGTCAGATCGATCATCAGTTTAAAATCAAGATCCTTATGATCTTTCAGGCGCTTCATGTTCTCAATCAGATTCTCAGGCTCCACCCAGAGAATCAGCGCATCATCCAGACGCTCCTGTCTGCACGTGGAGAAAATCTCGCTGATTTTTTTTTCCAGTGCCGCTAATTTTTCCTCGGTCATTTGGACTCGCCCCAACCATCATAGAGTGTATTGGTTCGATGAATCTTACGTTGCAACTGCAGCACGCCATAGAGCAGCGCTTCAGCGGTCGGAGGGCAACCGGGAATATAGATATCCACAGGGATAATCCGATCACAGCCTCTTACGGTGGAGTAGCCGTAGTGATAATAGCCGCCACCATTTGCACAAGCCCCCATGGAGATCACCCAACGCGGCTCTGGCATCTGATCGTAGAGCGTCCGCAGTGCAGGCGCCATCTTGTTGGTCACCGTGCCCGCAACAATCATGAGATCCGATTGCCGGGGACTGCCACGGAAAACCATACCAAAACGGTCTACATCGTAGCGACTCGCACCTGCTTGCATCATTTCGACCGCACAACAGGCCAAACCGAAGGTCATGGGCCAGAGCGACGAAGTTCGCGCCCAGTTAACAACCGAATCCACTGAGGTAAGCAAAAAGCCACGGTCGTTGACCTCGTGGGTAATTTCCTCAATCATTCCCATTCCAGGGCTCCCTTCTTCCAGGCATAGACATATCCCACCAGAAGAACAAACAGGAACAACACCATCTCGATAAAGCCAAGCAAGCCTATCTCTGAGAAAGCCACTGCCCAAGGATAGAGAAACGCCGCCTCAATATCGAAGATGATAAACATGATTGCAACGAGATAAAAACGCACATCAAAGCGCATATAGACACGGCTCGGCGGCTTAAAGCCACACTCATATTGATCCTGCTTCTCTTTGTAGGGCCGTTTGACGCCAATCAGGATAGACCCCCCAATCAACGCCGCAGATATCCCTAAAACAACAAAGAGAAACATGAGGATAGGAAAATAGTTCTCCAGCATTCCTGGCCTTCCTGTCAAAACGCATTGAAAATCTTAAAGATCTTCAATGAAACATCACACTAAACATCTACAGAGCTTGAAATATTAAATTCACTCGGGTCTGATTATTCCGATTTCACTACTTTAAGTCAATGGTTCATCTAAAAAAATTTTGTCTGCATAAAATACATTAGCGAATTTATATGCACAATGTTCATTTTTAGTTTATCATCAAATACTAAAACACATATTTATCCTATCAATTCACCACATAAAGCGCACCTGAACCAGATCAATCCGCAACAGCTTTTCTAATTAAGTAAGCAAAAAAACAACAAAAATAGGCTGCAACCTTTAGATAAGGCTATAGCCCTGAAAAAAATTAGCCAGCAAAGCTTGATTGACTGATCTTAAGATAAAATTCAGAGATCTCTTGCATTGTATTTGGAGAGCTTCATCAATTTTAGATGGGGCATCTTTCCATCAGGCGCTTTGGAAAGAAAAAAAGCCGCCATCTGTGCAACCCGACGTTCATCAAACATAGCCTCCCCTCCAATTTAAAAAATACATTTTCAGAATACAAAAAATTGAAAAATGATTCAATAAGTTAATAAATAAGCATAAATAAACAAAAAAAGAAGCTACCCCAATAAGGGATAGCTCCTTTTATGATAAGGATATGATCCTGAAGAAAATTAGCCAGCAAAACTTGTTTTGCTTGCCGCGGTACGGGTATCCATGTTCCGTCCACGGTTGGTATGATCGTCAATCTCAGCGGCTGAACCGATCATACGGCCAAACAGGAAGGTGGTAAACGCAGCCGCCTCCATCTCAGAATCAGAAACCGTACCTTCGTTGTAGGGTTTCCAGAGCATTTTAAGCAGAATTACCGCAATCACCGCGTCAACATTCACGCAGTAGACATTACGACTGACCCCAGCTTTGAAGAGCGCATGAACCAATTCATGATAGAACTCTTGAAAGATATTATAATCGCCACGATCTTTGAAGAGTTCATGGACAAAAACTTCCCGCGGATCAAAGTTGACATCCTTGCCTTTGAAGACAGGATGGTTGATGCAGGGAATTTTTGCGTAGTTGATGTTGCCCTCAGCTTTTGCTTTGGTTTTATAAGCCAGATAGGATTTGGCATACTCTAGAGCCATGGCGGAGAGATCCAGACCGTGATTCTCATCACCAGGATCTTTGAGGCCACTGTCACGGAAGCGATCCAGCAGGAAGGCCACCGCTTCAAAACCGTTACCACCATGGGCATAGCCGGTGTGGGTCAAAAAGCCGATATAGCCTTTATTCACCTGAATCCGGGAAGGCACTTCAGGACCATCCGCGGAGACGGCACCTTTGGCACCTTGTGCGGAGATTGTGCCGGGACCATTGGTGATGATCAAGCCAAGCAGAACGGAGAATCCATAGAGTTCTTCTTCGTTGGGACGATGACCAAAGAGCGCCATAAATGCAGTCTCTGAGAAGCTCCAGGATGCCATCAGTTCGGTGACAGAGACACCACAGAACTTCTTCTTCGCCTGACGATCCGCTGAAGCCGCATTACCCACCAGAGCAGCAAAGATGCGCAGATGCCAGGGAATGTTGGTCAGGGTGTTGAGCGAAAGACGTTTACGCATTAAGCCAGACCAAGCCAGATGACAGCCGATTGCTGCCAGAACAACCTGTCCAGCCACATGACCATCCACTTTTTTAGCTAAGGCTTCTAAGAAGCGCACAAAGACAGAAGACGCACCGCGCTCCTTAACCGCTTCGAGCATCAACTTGCCGCCTTTGCGCTCATGGTCACAGATCAGGGCACCACGAAGATCATCATCAGCGGCGGCTTTCTCAACGAAAGGCGTGACATCAAAGTCTGCATCAGAAGGATCTTTTAAACCACTTAAACCAAAAAGATTGGTCAGTGTGGTCGCAGCATTGCGTGCTTCATCAACGCTCTTAGGCCCAATAATTCCCAGTGCAGAGGAGAGCACCGTATTGGGGCTATTGCCATTTTCACGGGCAGCATCCGCGGCGGCCAGAGAGATCGAGCCATTTTGGTTCACGTAGGCGTTCAATGCAATGTTGGCGAGCTTAACGCCATTTTCATCGGGATATTCACGCACCAACGATTGAACCAGATTCTCTTCAAATGATTTGGTTGAAGCATCCAGAACAGAGACGCCATGAATCTGACTGACCTGGCTTTTGGGGTCCATACGTGAAGCCCCAGAGCAGTCTTTGAGATTCTGGCGGGGGAAGATGGTTCCCACCTGTTTATCGAGGGCAGCGATCTGTTCATTGTAAGGCGCCAAAGCCTCAACAATCGGCACATCCAGTTCAGCAGGAAGATCAATGCCCTGATTATTACCAAACCAGCATTTTAAGGAGAGATCGCCTTTAGGTTCAAAGTCGGGCTCCTTACCATTGAGCTTCATGACATCGGTCATCGCCTGAGGAATGTGGGCGATGTTGATCACCACAGCACCTTTTTTGGTGCAGACCGGATTATCTGGTGTGTAGATCTCACTCACACCAAATTTTTTCATGAACCAGTCTTCTTTACACTGGGCATTATCCCCAGAGCCAGCGATTGCACCAGCGTGACCACAAGCACGGGTCAGATTCGATTTCCAACGCCCCACAATACAGGCGACGACAGGTTTCTCGAACTCAAGATCATGCTCATAGTATCCACCTGGCTCAATATACATCACCGCGGCTTGACTGCGGTCATCATTATGAAAACCATAGGTGAACTCAGGAGCAGAGTAGTGGATATAGACATCCTTACCTGAGGAGATCGAGACCGTACTTCCCCAACCGGCGGTGAGAAGATAGACCGCGATGGTTGTGGTAAAGTTACCCGAGTTGGAGAAGATCGCAATAGAGCCAGGAATCAGAGACTCTTCAGGGGCGCTTCCACCCAGAGCACCACCGATACGGACCTTATGATGCGCATCCCCCACACCAAGGCAGTTTCCACCAAAGACATCCACACCGCGCATCTGGCAGTATTGGCGAATGATCCGTGCATCGCGGACAGCGATTTTCTCGGTCAGGATCACAACTTTGGTCAGATCCTCATTCACCCGCACCGCCTCAATGACGGAGTCTTTCACACCTGAGGGTGGAACGTAGATCACAACCACATTAAATTTGTGGCCCGCTTCCATCGCTTCTAAGATATTATTATAGACAGGAATCGGCCCGACGGCGGTTTTCATCATCGTGCCAGAGCGTCCTGGCATGGTTCCACAGACAATATTACCACCAGAGAACGAATGGCTCACCGGAGTTACGGTGCGACTCTCGCCACCAAGAATATTAATGACACAGATCCGGTCTTCTTTGGTTGCGATCTCATCGAGAGATTTAATCCCAACATAATAGGGGAACTCAGCCTCACCCCGGGCGTGCATAAAATTATAGCCCTTATTTAATTCGGACATATGCAAACCTCACCTTTATTTCTAAAAACTGTGAGAAAATACCCACAGCAGTTCTTTCTAACCTTAAAGTGTTCTAGGATTTAATGCCCAGCGCCTTAGCAACGACTTCGCGTCCGCCATCAGACATCCAGTTATCGGCGGCCTGAGCGTAGTTCACCACTTCACTCATTGCAGAGTCGTAACCAAAAACGCGATAGGGAAGTCCCAGCGAATCCAGTGTATCCCGAATATAGCCCAAACCACGAACCAAGTTGGGTCCACCGCGTCCGACCACAACATAGAGTGGTGTTGGACCATGCTCGGAGAAGTACTCTCTTAGGGCATCACCCATGGCACGGAAAGTTTCGTAGATATCGGTATTGTTGGCTTTACCACCAATCAGGAAGAGTACGTTGCTCTGCTTCAGCCAGTAACGATAGGTGATCCGGCTGATTTCGAGCATTTTTTCATAAGGGGGGTTGCCACCAAAGTCTGAAGAGATGGTTGCAGCTTCACCTAGAAGTTCAGTCACCAGCGCATTGGCACCACCACCGAAGGTCATCGCGGTGATTGTACCGATGTCGTTGATCACAAACACATCGGACTGCCCTTGATAGGTGCGCAACATGTTCACTTCCTTTTCGTAAGGGTGGCGAACAGTGGCATCCAGATCCACAGGCAGGTTCAGACGTTCCACATTGGGATCATCGGTATCGAAAGCGCATTTAAAGTCGCAGGCCACAGGAACCAGACGTCCTTTGGCATTGGGCATCATGCGGATCGGGTTAAGTTCCATGGTGGTCATACCATAATTATGGAAAAGATCCCATAATTTAGGCAGGTTCTGCACCAGAGGACTGATAATCTCTTTGGGTGCGCCCATTTTATAGAGAGCATTGGAGACAATAAAGCCCTTAAACCCGGTCAGAGGGTCGAAAGGAATTACGGAGATCTTCTCTGGTGGAAGCTCTTCGATATCCATACCACCGTGGTGGGTAATGGTCAGTGTGGGTGCCCGGAACCGCGTATTATCGGTCAATGAGACATACACTTCGTGTTCGGCGGGAACAAAGGCCTCAAAAGTAACGCCCTCAGATTTAGCAGTTGCATTGCCATGCGTATGCTCTGCAAAATAGAGACGTTCTTTCTCTTTCAGAGCGGTGGCCAAATCGGTAGCCTTACCAATCAGTCCGGCTTTCCCTTTTTTCCCCACTCCACCTTTGAACATTGGCTTAACCAAAACACCGCCATATTTATCGATCAGTGCTTGAATCTCTTCTGGCGAAGCCTCTGGTCCGAGAACTTCCGAAGTAGGAAAATTAACATATTTGAGGAGTTTGCTTCCCCAGGTCATTCCAGTAACTTGCATCGGAATAAGTTCCTCCCTCAAAATTCATTCCGACCTTCAACGGATCGTCATAAATAATATAAACGCAAGAAAACACGAGGATTGCGAAATGAATCCAAGGTAAAAAAAAAGCAAGTTGAAAAAGGCGATTTCAACTTGCCCACAAAAAGAAAATAAAGTTTAAATGGCGGGAGCGACGGGATTCGAACCCGCGACCTCCGGCGTGACAGGCCGGCATTCTAACCAGCTGAACTACGCCCCCGCAAATACTCTAAAAATCCACCAAACTGAGCAAAATGACTAACCGCCCCTTTCCTCAAAAATGCCTCATCAAAGCCTCTAAGCCCTAATTGCAGCGCTTACTGCATGGTGTGCCTTACGGCATTTCTATATGCTTCTTTTGGGGTGGTTTTGTAAGTGCCTCTGTTTGATGTGACAGAGGATAGCGATTTCAGGGGGGGGAGTCAACAATCTTTTTTTAAAAAAAGTTTTTTTTAAAAAGATGATTAAATAACAGATAGATAAAATATGGAGACAAAAAGATCCTGTCGCAAAAATAAGCGACAGGATCTTTATTAAAGGGTGATGGATCTTTAGTGGAAGCAAAATCAGAACGCCGACTGATAACTACGTATGGCAGAGGACTCTTTAGGCGTGGGTGATTGGGTTCGCTGAGAAACCACCACCTGCTTTTCGAGTTCGATGCGGTAGCGGGTCGCTTTTTCAGGAGGATTGATAAATACGGTTTGAAAAGAGATCTCCTGCTCCGGAGAGAACTTCTTCCGTTTTTTACTGTTCGCATAGCGCTGGGTATCGCCCTGCATCTCGATATAACGCCGCATATTGGCCTCAGAGGAGCCGATAAAATGTTTTTCCCCCAGAACACGTCCTGAAACCACCATACTGCTCACGACAGGCGTATTTTTTTCATCCAGAAGCGTCACACGAACCAGTTCAGGCAGACGCGAAGTTCGACTGTTATTCTGCACCTTTCCGTTAAGAACCAGAAGGGTGCCATAATCAACCTGCCGCCAGTTTCCTTCAACGGAGGTCAATTTTACCGGGCTATTCCACTCATAGAGCATCTCCTCCACCCAGGGAGACTGCGAAGCCAAGCCACCAAGAAAAGAGAGCAGCAGCAGTGCGGCAATCGCCCATCCCCACTTAGGTACAGCCTTTTTCTCTTTTTTCTCCTCTTTTTCAACCTCTTTTGCTGCAGGAGGTGGTGCGCTATCAAGAAGATCGGGCTCCTCAATCTGTTCCATCACGCGATCAGACATGGAGGGTTTGGGTTGCGATGGCGCTTTTTCAGTCACCTCTTCATCCGCAAAACTCGCCAACTTCTCCATATCTTTGTTCAGATCCACATCGGTCTGGGAAGAGAGAATCGTTGCGGCATCAAGATCGACATTATCAAAATCGAACCCTTTATCAGGCCCCTCTTCAACCTCGTCTAAGTTAATCTCTTCTAAGATCTGTAGACCATCCTCCTCGTCCTTATCCTCCTCAAGAAGATCGAGATCAGAAAGCCCATCCCCCCCTTCATCCGGTGAGTTTAATACGGCAAGCTCATCATCATCTAATTTTTCAGAGACCAGATCATCCAGATTTTCAGAGACCAGTTCTTTAGGGCTCATACCTCCGGCTAGATCCTCTAAATCGGATGGAAGCTGGTAGTCTTCATCACCAGATTGATCCAGTGAAAAATCTTCATCTCCAGATATGGGATCATCAGAAGCGTCCACAAGATCACCCGCTTCTGCAAGAAGTGCATCCAGATCATCACCGCCAGACCGCTCTTCAGAGTCATCATCTGTGGAGATCTCTTTTAAAAGATCATCCTCCCCCTGACGCTCCGCTTCGGAGATCATATCATCCATCGAAACAGACGGCTCTTCTGCCTCATCGTCCTCTTCGAAACCTTTGGTTAGATCCACATCATCTTCCAACAGGATCGAATCGATATCATCTGGATTAAAGGCGTCATCAAACCCTTCTGGATCGTAATCCTCCAGATCATCCAGATCAAGATCATCCATATCAGGCACTTCATCTGAGGAGAATGCATCTTCAGACGGCTTACTCTTCTCTAATGAAGTCTTAGAGACCACAGTCGTTTTATCTTCTTCAGCAACCATAGAGTCAACCCCAAGCCTCTCTCCTGACTCCTGGACAGAATCATCATGCACATCTAAAGAGCCTTCACGCCCCTGTTTTTTATTATCGGTATTTTCTTGGGATTCTTTCTGCAAATTTTCTTCTGAAACACGTTCCCGCTCCACACGCGCCTCTTTAACCAATGAAACTTTGGGCGATTCAGGGACTTCAGGTGCTACGGTCTCTGGTGCTGAAGAGGATACAGGCTCAGAGTCAAGAGATTCACTTTCACTCTCATGGTCACCAACTTTAGAGAGCAGAGCAGCCTCCTCATCAGAAAGAACATCGGATACTTCTGATACTTCAGGTGATGCTTGCGCCTCCTCAGGTTCTAGAACCGCCTTCTCCTCATCCAAGAGCATATCCGCCAACGCGTCGCCCTCTAAAGCTGGATCTTCGACACTCTCTCCTACAGAAGCATCCTCATCTTCGGCTTGCTGCAACAAAGAGTCCACCAAAGCCTGGCTCTCATCCTCCTTATCTTCCGTCTCTGTGAGCACTTCTTCTGGGGCCGTTTTCTCTTCTTCAACCTGGAGCGCCTCTTTCTCCTCCTCATCCAAGAGCATATCCGCCAATGCGTCGCCCTCTAAAGCTGGATCTTCAACACTTTCTCCTACAGAAGCATCCTCACCTTCGGCTTGCTGCAACAAAGAGTCCACCAAGGCCTGACTCTCATCCTCCTTATCTTCCGGCTCTGTGAGCACTTCTTCTGGGGCCGTTTTCTCTTCTTCAACCTGGAGCGCCTCTTTCTCCTCATCATCCAAGAGCATATCCGCCAATGCGTCGCCCTCTAAAGCTGAGTCTTCGACACTTTCTCCTACAGAAGCATCCTCATCTTCGGCTTGCTGCAACAAAGAATCCACCAAAGCCTGGCTCTCATCTTCAGACTCTAATACAGGCTCCTCTCCAATCAAAGATTCAAGCTCTTCTGGAGAGACATCTTCCAATAAATCAGAATCAATCATCGCGTCTAAATCATCATGTATCTCCTCATGGCCTTCCGATAACGCCTCTAGGATTTCGCTCTCTCCGGACGCTAATTCTTCGTTCTCTTCCGACGCCAATTCAGGTTCCTCTTCCGACGCCAATTCAGGTTCCTCTTCCGACGCCAATTCAGGTTCCTCTTCCGACGCCAATTCAGGTTCCTCTTCCGACGCCAATTCAGGTTCCTCTTCCGACGCCAATTCAGGTTCCT
>JBQGBW010000052.1:0-27222 GCA_052043475.1 Magnetococcales bacterium HHB-1 | reverse complement strand
GGGCAATATAGTCTTGATAAGCAGGAATCGCAACCGCGGCCAGAATACCGATAATAGCAATCACAATCATAAGTTCGATCAGGGTAAAACCGGCTTCGCGTTTTCTTTGAATGGATTTCATGGTTAAGGCTCCTGTTGATTTTAAATGTTTTAAAAAATGTGTGTTTGCCCTTTTATATTTCAATCTGTGTGCCAGACATATATTAAATTTTATTTAATATATATATCAATAGTTTATGTTAAGATATTTTTCTATGACGCTTTTTTGTCAGACAGGGTTTTCAAGCTTTGTCAGACCAAAATTGTCCACAGTGACAAAAGATGTCATAAGAAATTTTAGAAAAACAGTTGATGTGTATTAATGAGCCAGCGTATCGCAGGTCAATGCCAGTTCGTTTGTTGTTCTAAGAATATTGCAAAAACAATATGATATAGCACTTGATAAGGATCTTGATCAAGCATGATAAAATAATCATCTACTTGACAAAAAGAGGCGATAAACATAGGCTCTATCCCTGCATGTAACCCACATGTCATGAAAACAATCAGACGACAATGATCTCATGAATAAATGTGCATTGATCACCGGAATCACCGGCCAAGATGGTGCCTACCTTGCTGAACTGTTGCTGGCAAAAGGTTACACCGTACACGGCATCAAACGCCGTGCTTCACTCCTCAATACCGACCGTATTGATCACCTTTACCAGGAGCCTCACGAGACAGAGCAGCGTTTTTTTCTCCATCACGGTGATATGACCGATTCATCCAATCTTCTTCAGATTGTACAGCGCACAAAACCAGATGAGGTCTATAATCTGGCGGCACAGAGTCATGTGGCTGTCTCCTTTGAGATGCCTGAGTATACCGCCAATACGGTGGCTTTAGGTACACTGCGTCTGCTTGAGGCTATTCGTCTGCTGAATGAAGAGAAGCCGGTCCGTTTCTATCAGGCATCCACCTCCGAACTTTATGGCCAGGTTCAAGAGACGCCCCAGACAGAAGAGACACCTTTCTACCCACGCTCTCCTTACGCTGTCGCTAAACTCTACTCTTACTGGATCACAGTCAACTATCGCGAAGCGTATCAACTTTATGCCTGCAATGGCATTCTCTTTAACCATGAATCGCCCTTACGGGGAGAGACCTTTGTTACCCGTAAAATTACGCGCGCCCTGGCCCGGATTAAATGTAAACAACAGAGCTGTCTCTATCTTGGTAATCTGGATGCATTACGCGACTGGGGTCATGCACGCGACTATGTCAAGATGCAGTGGTTGATGCTGCAACAGGAGAAGCCGGATGATTATGTCATCGCAACAGGGCGTCAATACTCGGTAAGAGAATTTGTTGTTCATGCCGCCGCAGTGCTTGGAATCACCATCGCCTGGTCTGGAGATGGGATGGATGAAGTCGGCCGGATTGAGTCTTGTGCAGATCAGAGCCTGGAACCAGGAACAGTCATCGTCCGTATCGATCCACGCTATTTTCGCCCCACAGAGGTGAGTACACTGCTAGGCGATGCCAGTAAAGCGCACGAAAAACTCAACTGGAAACCAGAGATCTCTTTTGAAGAGATGGTTGAAGAGATGGTGAAGAGTGATCTGCAACAGGTTAAACGCGATGCACTTCATCTATAATCCAGCATGAGATGAGCACGCTGGAGAAAATAATCTGATGATGGATCTTTAGGATATGAATATCCGTAGTGTGGCGCTTCTTCTTCTATTCGTACTGATATCCGGTGGAATCATCACAGATATCATCTCCACCTGGATGAAATTCAGTGGTGCTGGTTTCTGGCGGTTCTCACTGCTGTGGCGTGGTATGATGAGTGCGGTTATCCTCGCTGTTTTTATCCTATATAGACAGAAATTTACAACGGTCCTCAATCTAATTCTTGCAACCGCCTTGATCGCTGCTTTCCAGGTTCTTTTTGACTATTCACTTCATGCCGGTGATCAGATTATTGTTCTTAATACACTCTCTCATGTTTATAAACTCACTTACCCCGTCATTCTTTTCTATTTTATCCATACAATCTTCTCAGATCAACAATCCCGCATTGAAGCACAACAGTTTAAAATCTATATCGATGTATTGTTGCTCATTTATCTCAGCATGATCTTCTTAGGCTATATCTTTCAGATTGAAATGTTCAAATCCTATGAACTTCATCGGCCAGGTTATAAAGGGATCATTCAAACACCCAATGAAGCAACCGGTTTTGTGCTGGTCTCCATATTTTGGTTCTTAACACGCGCCAGGGCGGGAGAACGCAGCTATCTATTTGTTGGCATTGCATTGGTTTCAGCACTCTTTGTGGGCACAAAAGGTGCGCTGCTCGGTGGTATCGCACTGCTTATGGCGATGTTGATTGCCCATAACCGCGCAAAAGGAATTCTCTTAGCTGTTATCGCGTTGGTACTGACGATAATCATTGGTTCAATCATGTATGAATGGTCCCCAACCTTTCAATTCGAGATCGACCGTTTTTATTATTATCATATGTATCAATATGAGAAGAATAATGATCTGCTGACAACAATCGTCTCAGGAAGAGATGAAATGTTCGTTTATGCAATCGATTGGCTGATCACACACCGGCCGATTACACTGCTGTTTGGCGGCATCTCAACACGTCAGTATGGCATCGCTTCTGAGATCGACCCCGTTGACGCCTGGATACTGTGCGGCCCGCTTTTTGTTGTTCTTCTGTTCTACGTCTATACTAAAATGTTTCTTGGGGATGTAAAACGTCATTCAAGAATATTCAATAACTGTCTTGCATTTTTTCTGGTCTGGACAATCCTTGCCAGTACTGGAGGCCATCTATGGTACGCCAGTATGACCATACCTTTTTTAGTCATCTCGCTCTATTTTCAAAAGTCTGTGGATGCTCAACAAGATGAATCGTTAACGCATAGATGACATCCATCCCACATCCACTTCTCTTAACAGAATGATGCGTAAAATGAATCATATTATCCTGACCGGGTCAGATATCCACTCTCTCCGTGGTGGGATCAGTTTTGCGCTTCTTGGCTACACCAATGCACTGAAAGAACGTCAAGTCTCTTATCAACTGATTCCAACCTATAATCCAATCGCCTTTGCAGGGCGCTGGTGGTGGTGGCTGCGTGGATTGCCAAAGATTATCCATGCATCCTATCGCGCCCGTCGTTTGGGTAAAAAAACGATTATCTATAGCCATGCCGGCGCAAGACTATCGCTCTTTAGAGAGGGGATTGTACTTTTAGTTGGACGCCTCACAGGAAGCCGGACAGTGATTCAGATTCACGCCTTTGAGGTCAGTCGTTATTTAAAATCGTTCTGGTCACGTCAACTCTTTAAATTGGCCATCAGTAGTGCCCATGGTGTGGCGGTTCTCACCCCCTGGTGGAAAACACAGTTCCTTGATGCAGGAATTAAAAAAGCACTGTTTATCATTCCTAATCCCCTACTCTCCTCGTGGGAGAAGATCGCCAGACAGCCGTACCGTCATTCCATCACAGAATCCCGTGCAGATGACCATGCGTTAACCATCATGACCATGACCCGTTTAGAGGCGGGAAAAGGCGTTGGAATGTTAATCGAAGCCATGGCCATACTTCCTCAATCTATCTCTCTTCTCATTGCAGGAGATGGTCATCTGCTGCCAAAATTAAAACAGCGCGTTAAGCAGTTGTCACTCTCTGATCGTGTTCTCTTCAAAGGGTGGGTTGAGGGGGAAGAGAAACACGAAGTCTTCTCCAAAGCCGATCTATTCTGCCTGCCAACACGATATGATTCCTTTGGCATGGGCTTTCTGGAAGCCATGGCCTATGGTCTACCCATTGTGGCATTAAATCATGGCACCACACCCGATGTTGTGCCCCATAATCGTGCTGGATTGTTGATTAACCAGGAAGATCCTCACCATCTGGCAGAAGTGATCCTGAGCCTCCAAGATCAGAAGCAGAGACAGAAAATGGGGAATGCTGGCAAGGCATGGATTCTTGAGATGTATGCTCGGGAGAAAGTAGGGGATCAACTTGTGCGCATGTTTAATAAGCTCACTGATTGTGATATCTAATAAAACCATACTTAGACGCTGCACAAAAATCCTCTCATCTGACAAAAGAAGCGTACCTAGGCCAGAGATTTAGACGCTCTCTTCTGAAGATATTAATAGGACATCTTTAGAATATTGTTCAGTCAAACTCCAGCCACTGACCATAAGTTGAAAAAAGGATTCCCTGTGCTTTTGCCCAGGTAAGATAGGTCATCATGGCCTTCTCAGAATCATGGGTAAAGTTTTTGGTGTGCGCAATGGCCACTAAAGGCAGAGAGGGTGATTGATGGGAGAAACGTTCAATCCATTGCTTTGTAATCTGAATCAGAATATCGGCGGGCATGGTGGAAAGATCCAGCATCACATGGCCGATCTTTGAGAGTTTACTCAGCTTTCCAAGGAGTGATTGCCACCTGTTATTGGGACCGTGATAAGAGCCTGCACAGTGCGGTGCTAGACCATGATTGGCCTTTTGACGCTGTTCTAATAGCATCGCTAAATGCTGCATTTTTGTAATTCTTCCTGTGGCAATAGGGATCTCAAGCAGTTTTGATGGAGAGACCGTGCATACATCTTGATCAATTGACCAGAAGGGGTGTTCTGGTGCATGGCGAAAATCGATCCACTCCCCCCTGGAGAGATTCCAGAAACCAGGCGCGACGGTGGAGTCAATCTTAAAACCTTGTTGCAAAAGCACAGAGAGCAGATTTTTTGCTGGCTGAATACACCACCCTCCTGCACGAAAAACATTGACAGAGCGACCAGGAACGGTGGTGGTGATCTTCTCTAACCACTGTTTTCCCTCTTTAACAATGTGCTGAATCTCCGATACATCCAGATCACCGATACGCCATTTATCCATATGCAACTTCCAGATCTGTTGAGAATCCTGAGCAGCATTGATCCATTGTGGGTGAAGATGGAGTTGGAGATCATGGTGTTGTGTAACCGCCTGCGAGAGTTGCTGTCTGACCGCCTGAATGTGCGGTGTACCGACTTTTTCCATTGCCATCAGTTCGAGGGCCTCAACAAAGAGTGTGAGTGGCATGGAGAAAGGCTCTGCAATGTGCATCATCTTTTTTGTCGGTTCAATGATGCAGCGTTTTAGACAGCCTGAGCCATTACCAAAAATCTCATAATCAACGGTAACAATAAGATGTGTTGCGTGATTCATTGGCCATTATCAATAGAGTTGATGTATAGATGGATGATTAGATTCGTTAAATTACCAGAAATCAGCCAACAAATCATTAAACACCTAATCTCGAAACAGCGACTGCATCGTATCGAGAAGCCGGATACATCGATTAGTCTTCGGCTTTTTTTGTTTCGGTGTCACGACTCCAAGTCCTATAAAACACCTTGGCTGTATAAATATTAGATTGTCATTATATTATAATTTGAAAGCTTTTGGACTAAACTTTCAAAGTAAATCAATATAAATTATTGATTTGATTGAGTAGACTGTTCCACGCTATATTTATTTGAAAGTCTAAAAGATATATTAACAATAAACTTTCATATGGAGATCAGGACAGTGCGCGCAAAAAAATATGCTGGTGGGCAGAAAAAACCCTTCACCCGTGAACAGATCTATATCATAAAAAACATTTTAATGCAGAAAAATAATCTTATGGAGTTAGCGCTATTGATGGTCGGATTAGATACAATGTTACGAAGTGCAGATCTCTTGGCCTTAAAAGTAGCAGATGTGGAAGATCTGCATCATCATATTAAAGATACTTTTCAAGTGATCCAGAAGAAGACAAAAAAATCCATCGTGGTAGCCCTCACCCAACCGACACAACAGTTGCTGAAACAGCATATTCTAAAAAACAGACTGGTTTACAATGATGATCTCTTTAGTTCACCGAACCGAAAGAGTCGTGCAGCGCTCTCCCATCCTACCCATACACGGATCGTTAAAAAGTGGGCAAAATTCTGTCATCTTGATGTGACGGACTACAGCACGCATTCAATAAGAAAAACAAAGGCATCAATCATCTTTGATGAAACAAGGAATATTGAGATCGTAAGGCAAGTGTTGGGTCAACGGGATGTGGCGGCAACCAGTGCATATTTAGGAATCAGTCATACCGATGCCCTTCAGGTTGCAAAAAGTATTATCCTATAGCCATAGATCATTATTTTTGTCATTTTCTTCAACTGGTGGAAAAGCGTGCTGGGGTGAGATAGAATTACTTCTTCTATCAAAACTTTAATATTCTATCGCAGAAAATGGTTCGTGCCCGTCATATGTTCCGATTTAAAAAAAAATACGCCTTTGATGCACAAGAGAAAAAAAAACGTTCTGCAACAGATCTTCTTTTTATTCTCTACCTGGTTTTTATTGTCTGGCTTCCCCTGCCCTGGGGAAGTAATGCCGCTTGGGCCTGGCCTATTGCCGCGGCAATGCCTTCAATGATCCTCGTTCTGTGGATCATACTTTACAGCATTGATAAGGCGAGATTCCCAATAGCTTTTCTCCATGCAAAAGCACCCATTGTACTGCTTGCGCTCTTTACGGGTTGGACCTTTCTACAATCGATCCCCTTGCCCGGCTTTGTTGTCCAACTTCTCTCGCCTTCAGCTTATGATACCTACACCCATCTCAATACGCACCTTAATGCAGAACATTTCTATCTCTCCTATGCCCCTTATGATGCCTGGACCACCGCACTGAAAAGCACCGGGCTTTTTGCGCTCTTTATCATAACACTGCTTCTTATAAACAGTCGAGATCGGCTCTATAAGCTGGCCTATACGGTGGTTCTCAGTGGTACAGCACAGGCACTCTATGGTGCATTTATGACCATCAGTAAGCTTGAATATGGTTTTTTTGAGAAAAAACTTTTCTATATTGGTGTGGCCACAGGAACCTTTGTCAATCGAAACCATATGGCAGGCTATATGGAGATCTGTCTGGCCATCTCTATCGGTCTTTTGATCAGCTATTTTCGTCCTGGCATGATTGAAACCGTACCCATGAGAAATCAGATTCGCGATATCCTACGCTGGATTTTCAGCCGTAAAATGTTGATTCGTTCGGCGATCATCTTTATGGTCATCGGTCTGGTGCTCACGCGCTCAAGGATGGGCAATACGGCTTTTCTGGTCTCTGTAACACTGATTACAGGACTCTATTTTCTTATACGCAAAAGAAGAAACCGTTCAATGGTTTTTCTATTTGTCTCCATTTTGGTGATCGACTTTCTGGTGGTGGGGCAGTTTTTCGGCATTGAGAAGCTTAAGGATCGTCTACAAAAGAGCAGTATTCAGCAAGAATCACGTGATGATGTCACGCTCAGTACGATTCCCATTATTAAAACCCATCTCTTAACCGGCACCGGAGGAGGATCGTTTCGAACGATCTATAAACGCTATCAACCCCCAGAGGTCAAGGGGTTCTATAAGCACGCACATAATGACTATGCTCAATTTATGGTGGAATTTGGCGCCATCGGTGTATCTCTTTTGATACTGCTTCTATTCTGGTCATTATTAACCGCTTTTAAAGCTTACAAGAGACGGCAATCTTATCTGATGCGAGGTGTCGCCTTTATGGCCTTGATGGGGCTTTTATCGATATTGATTCACAGCACCACAGATTTTAATCTTCAGATTCCTGCCAATGCCAATATGTTTATCCTGCTGATGGCTCTCGCCCCAATCAGTTACTATATGCGTTCCAGTTAGCCATTTTTCAGTGTTGGCATCGTTTTCTATAAGCAGCTCCTAAGCGTCAATTTTCGCATTTTATCATCCGAATGGTACTTTATATCAATTTTTATAAAAAAACGCGCTATGGGCTTTTTAGAGGCATTAGAGCCTATATTTCTAACCAACTTTGAGTTGATCAGTGCATATTTCTTAAACCAGACCAGAGATTGACGTCAAAACCGCATACTTCTCATTTAATGCAGACGTTGTTTAGACCATCTTAGAAAATCCTAATCCAAGCTAGTTTTATGAAGGGGGGTTTGGGGGTCTCCCCCAACGGGGGGTGTGGGGGGTGTCCCCCCACGAAACGTGAAGCGTTCGATAAACAGAGCGATCGTTCGTCATCATTCGAAGTGGTGACGTCTTTTGAAACTTCGACATTTTCCACTGGATCTGAAGTGGTGACGTCTTTTGAAACTTCGACATTTTCCACTGGATCTGAAGTGGTGACGTCTTTTGAAACTTCGACATTTTCAATCCAGCTTCGATGGTCGATCTTCGCAATCTGACATAAAATATTTTTTCCTTCGATTAGCCGCCCTTGCTCTCAAAACGTCGAGGGGGGGGGTTGATGTATTGATGATTTATAAAAAGATTTAAAAGACTATATATAGCGAAAATTTGCTCGATTTTTATAAATAAAATCAAATATTTGCAGATACGTGACTTATATCAAACGTTATAGATTTTTATATCAAACGTTATGGATCCTTATATCAAACGTTATGGATCCTTATATCAAACGTTATAGATTTTCCCTTTATATCAAGCATCATAACAATATCGATTAAGTTGACAACTATATATATTCATAGGATAATCTATCCTTAGTAGATATTATAAATACATATGTGTTGAATATCTAGTGTAGAATAAGGAGACAATTGGAGACAATTATGGCAGATCTTGTAAAACAAGATATAAATCTTCTCGAATTTCCAATATGGTCAGTCGATAAAAAAGATCGCAGATCAGAGATAATTATCAAAACAAAACAAGGTACTTACAAGTTTAAAGCTAATAAGCATGTTGGTATCCCCAATGCAGTGGATGTGAACATCCTTTATCTTCTGATGCTAATCTCGCAAACTCAAAGCAGCCCAAGAATAACACTTAACAGAAGTCAAATGATTAAGTGCCTTCAGATGCCGCACAATCCAAACTCCTATCGTCGCATTATTGAATCACTTGAACGTTGGTGTGCTATAAGCATTGAGTTCAATGGTAATTTTTACTCAGCCGGGGAAAGCTATTCAAAGGCAGGTTTCCATGTTTTAAATTACAAAATTGATAAAGAATCCGCAAAAATACGACCACAGAATGTGACGGTGTCATTTGACGAAGATTTTTATCATATGGTCTCGACATCAAACTTCTATAAACATATTGATCTGGATCAGTGGGTAGCACTCAAAGTACCGATCCATCGCAGGCTTTATGAAATTTTACTCAAATCATTTCTTTATGATCGCCATTTTAAAATCTCTCATCATAAACTTTTTACCAAGCTACAGACCAAGATTCCTCAATATCCAAGCCAGGTTAAACAACGATTGAAAGTAATCTTCTCAGCCATTGAGGCGATCAACAAATATGATGAACAGTACCTCTATACATTTCGCTATGATATCAATGATAGTAAGGTGTTTATCTGCTACTTTACTCGCGAGGAGATGGCGCCAGAGCAAGCCGCACTTAGAAAGAGAGCGCCAAAGCTCAAGAGCCTTATTGAACAGTTCAATCTTGATCAGGCAACTGAACCAGAACCCGTTCCTTCTCCACCGGTTCCTGTACCATCCACTCTTCAAGACGATCTCTCTGAAGAAACAGTGCCAGATTTTAAAGAAGAATCATCAGAAGAAGAGACCACCGATCAATCCTCGGCAATTCAAGCGTTGATGAAACGTGGTGTGCAGTCACGCATGGCGCGCACACTTGTTGAGGCGTATTCCATTGATATAGTTCGTTTAGTGATTGAAGATTTTGATCTACAACCTTCTAAAGATAGTTTTAGAAATCCAGGTGGATATCTTGTTTCCATGTTTCCAAAAGATGGTGAAGAGTATGTCTGCTCAATCTATATGGATCAGAAGATCCAACGGGAGAAAAAACGTGAACAGGCGATACGCGATTACTACCTTGAAGAGGTGAATCGGAAGATTGAGCAGTTCCAGATGGTACGCGCCGCAGAGATCTTTAATCAGGCCAGCCGTGAGGAGCAGCAGTTTATTGTCGAGATGCTGGATCATGAATTTGCCAACAGCTACATCAAACCCAAAGGCGGCATGCGTGAAAAGTTTATCCTTGAGACCGTGATCGAGAAATATAAGGTATTGATTTTCCCTGAGGATGTGGAGGATAAGTCGCTTAAAGAGATGGTTATTCAGCCGCTAAATTTTAAATAATTTACATACATAAATTTTTGTAAACGCAAAAAAGCCCTGGAAGATCACTTCCAGGGCTTCTTTATTTGATTCAGGTTAGAGGATCTAAGCGATCAATCAGCCAGCGGTGTCACGGCAGGAGGTGGGCAGGTAGGTGACATCGACAGCGTTGGTGCCACCGGCGCCGCACTGCCAGGTGTTACCACCATCTGTGGTCCACATCTGCACGGTGGTGCTAGCGATGTTGGGGTTGACATCCGTGGCATTCATTGTGGCGGTCAGTGTGTAGGTTTCACCATCGCCTACACCGGTGATTGCAGCGGTGTAGCGGCCTACAGGATCGTTAGCCACTGTGGCATACACGGAGGCTAGGGTAACTTCTGCGCCATCGGCGGTGCTGGGCCATACAGCGGAGTTAGCATAACTCTCTGTGACGGCTGTTTTTGCACCAGACATCAGATGGATCGGCTCAGACATTTGCGAGCGAGCGATATAGTCTTGATAAGCAGGAATCGCAACCGCAGCCAGAATACCGATAATGGCAATCACAATCATAAGTTCGATCAAGGTAAAACCGGCTTCGCGTTTTCTTTGAATGGATTTCATGGTTAAGACTCCTGTTGATTTTTAATGTTTAAAAAAATGTTTTGCTTCATTACGTTTACTTATTTCAATGAATATGCCAAACATGAATAAAATTTTATTTAATATAGATATCAATGGCTTATACTAAGATATTTTTTATGATGCTTTTTTTGCCAGACATAACTTTCACACTTTGTCAGACCAAAAATGTCCACAGTGACAAAAGATGTCATAAGAAGTTCCAAGAAAATATGATCTAGTCCAGAATCAGGCCAGATTATCTTAAATCTGGTTCACTTAAAAAAGCACGATCTCAAGTGAACCAGCATGATCATGTTAAACAAACGAGAGCAGACCAAAACGGATCGCTTCAATCTCATCTTCATCGGTCTCTGTGACCGTCGGTGTATAACGGCTGTTTTTATCGGTCGATGATGCGGTTAAAGGAACCATCTGTTTAAAGATATCGGAGAGCGCGGTTTTAGGCATCGATGCCTGTGCATGAGCAGCGTTAAGGCGCAACTGGTTTAATGCATGATCGGTTGCGGCTTTTGCATCTTTATCCGCCTGCATTAAGAGTCTCTGTTTGGCATTCTCATCGGCCTCACGCAGACGGTTGGCCTCCTGGCGGGCCATTTCACCGGCATCCATCACCCCCTTCTCATAGAGGCGCTGTAATTTTCTGTTCTTATCCCCATGCACAGAACTTTCCAACTGGCCTCCCCGGGCCAGTTGGAAACGATTTTTTCGTTCCGCCTCTTTCCGTCCCTGATTGAGATCATAGAGCAGACGGTCACGCACATCATTTTGCAACGTGCCATACCGGGTCTCATTGGTGATCTGATCAAAGGTCTTATTGATCTCGGCACGGGTTCGGTCAATCTGGCGCTGCTCTGCGGCCAGTTGATTGTTTACCTGGGCTGTACTATGGCCTTGGTTGCTGTCAAACAGACACATGTAAACTCTCCTGAAACATTAAAAGATATGGGTTAACAGGTGCACATCACCCAAACCATAAACTTTAAATGTTTCTCCATGAACCCCGTATTGATCTAACCGTTTGCAGTACTGAAATCCTAAAGATTTTAACCAACGATGGGCCGGTCTATTGCCATGCCAGGAGATCACATAGATCAGCGTAAGCGTTTCACTGTGGAGCGTTTTAATGATTCGTTTGACCATCCTTGTGATGGTGATGATCTGTTTTAATGCATCCGTAGTCAATGTCATCCATGCCTGCCCCACCATTGCACCATTGATCTTGTGGGGGTTGATTCCCCCCATCAGCAAGGGTTGTCCATCTACAGGATCGACATAGATATAGAGTTGATCGGTATGCTCTAAAACCAGACGTGTCCATCGTTCGGGTGAATAGGCACCTAAGCGTGCCTCCCACTCCCAACGCTCAATAATATCTTTCTTAAGTAGAATCTCTTTGACCATCTGTGCTTGCGTATCCATTTTAACGACCCCAATTAATTTTATAGATCCACTCTTCTTTTATGAAGAACAGGTGCGTACCATTAAGATACGCAAGAAAAATAAATGGCCCGTTAACAAAGCCAATTTAAAACATCACAAAAATCCATTCATCCCCCAGAGAGCGCCTTGGGATCATGGTGTCTGCTCCTTCTATTGATCAATAAAAAAGGAGCAGACATGGCCCAAGTACAACCTCAAGAGGGAATTGATCCAACTCCGTTGGAGAGCCACAGGATCACTGTAAGCAAAGATGGGGTATGGGTAAATCAGGGACGCCGGGGCAGTGAGTGGGTCTCCATTCCCTTTGCTGTGGAAGCCAAAACCGTCTCCCATCAGGGGGAGGCTGGGCGTCTGATTGTCTGGCTGGATGATGAGCACAGGCGACGTGAGATCGTTGTCCCTCTAGAGCACCTTCTGCAAGAGAATATTAATTGGGTTAAGCTGCTGACAAAAAATGGTTTTATTATCAAACCAAAGCGGACACTCATTGCAGAACTGGCCACATTTATCGCCACCTATCCGGTGCAAAAACGGCTCTTGAATACCGATCGCTGTGGCTGGAATCATCACCACGATACGCCTGAGAAGATGATCTATGTCACCGGAACCAATGCTTATGCCTGGTCTGAGGAGAGCGCCATCTATAGCGGCCCTAAAAAGCCCTGGCAAAAAAAGGGGACCCTTGAAGGGTGGCAGAAAGAGGTGGCCTCTTTAAGCCGGAATAACCCTCTAGCCACCTTTGTCATCTCCACGGCATTTACCGGCCCCTTAATGGCGTTGGAATCAATCACCGGCGGTGGATTCCATCTCTGTGGCGACTCCTCTACCGGTAAAACCACCCTGCTTAATCTGGCCACCTCTGTGTGGGGACCACCTAAGGCGAGAATCCAACAGTGGCGTACCACCGCTTCGGGGTTGGAGTCCATCGCCATACAGCATAACGATAACCTGTTGGCCTTAGATGAAATCAGTCAGATCGCGGCAAAAGAGGTGGGACAGGTGATCTATATGCTGGCCAATGGTTCTGGCAAGATCCGCTCAACCCCCTATGGGTCAACCCAACCGCGTAAATTCTGGCGTACCTTGATGCTCTCTACAGGGGAGTTGCGTATCTCCGATTATCTCGCCGCCGCCCAGATTCGCCAGAATGCCGGCCAAGAGATTCGTGCGATCAATATTCCCGTTCCCGCCGATCATATTCAGCATTTTCATCATCTTACCAACCGCGTCAGCCTGGTTAGAGCCTGGCAGAAGGGGTGCCACGATCACCATGGCCATGCGGGATCTTCTTTTCTGCAAAAGATGACCCGGCAGGATATGGATCAACTTAAAGGTCATCTCGCTGAGATTAAGGAGAAGTTCTTAGGGGCATCGGATCAATACTCTCCCCAGGTGGGACGGGTGGCGCACTTTTTCTCCTTAGTTGCCGCCGCCGGTGAGTTGGCCGCACAATATCAGATCGTACCCTGGCCACAAGGTGAAGCATTTAATGCCGTGAAGAGACAGTTTCATATCTGGCTTAACGATCTCTCCTATCCTATGGTCCACCTAGAGGACCAACAGATTCTTGCACAGGTTAAACACTTTATTGAGCAGCATGGTGAATCCCGTTTTGGTAACTGCCGCACCACCTTCTCTGAGAGAAATCCCATTCAAAGACGTGCCGGATTCTATGAATTGAGCAATGAAGGGATGATCTACTATATCCTGCCTGAGGTCTTCAAGCGGGAACTCTGTGCTGGATTCTCCCCAGATCGCGTGATCCGTACCCTGCAGCAGAGGGGTTGGCTGCTCTCTGAGGAGGATAACGCCCTCTCCCGTTTAAGAACACCCGATACACCTGCCATCTCAGTCTATGCGATCAGGATCGATAATTTTATATAACATTATAATATATAAAGAAAATATATCCATAGAACAGCATGAAATATTGAATAATATACACATGGATCACATATGCAAAGATATGGTTGTTCTGACGAATGTTGTGAGAAAGTGATCCTTAAAAGTCAAAGGCGCCTGATGATAAACAGGCGCCTTTTTGGATCTTTCTAAAAAGCGTTTAACCCGTCTGGAGTGAGATCATGACGCGAGCATCCCAGGAACCTGCTGTGCAGGAAGAGAAAAAGACGCAGGAAGTTGACCTGCAAGAGCGCTACAATCGCGCTAAAGAGAAACTACAGGAGTATGGCAACTTTATGGAGTTGTTGATTAAATCAGGATTAGACAATCAAACACTGCCCGCCATGTTAGGCTACACTGCTGCCATCAAGAGTGGCGATACTGGGGCCGCATTAGAGATGATCAACCAACAGCTTGAACAGATGAAAGCGGCCGGGGTGAAACATCCGCTATTGCAGTCCAAAGAGACCCAGACGCCAGAAGATCTGAAAGAGGCGGTGGCACAGGGTGAGATTAGTCAAGATCTGGCACGTGAGTTGAGCGATTATCGGGCCCAGGCTGCACTGAACGAGAAGACCGATAAAGCGCTGAAAGACTACCAGGATGGCGCTCTTGAAGTGCGTGATCTACTGGAGGATTACAAAAAGAGTGATCCTAATTATCAATATAAATATCAGGCACTAACTCCGGTGATCGATGCCCTCTCAGAGCATGTGGCGCCGCAAAAATGGTCTGCAATCATTCAGGCGGCTTACAGCAAAATCCCTGAACCGCCAAGCAAACGCCGCAAAAAAAGCACCGAACCGCTGCGCCCCTCCGGTAAGAGAGCGGGTCAACAGGAGGCTAAAACCATGTTTGATGTGGTGCAGCAGACCCTGGAAAACATGCGCTACGGCTAACCCATAATATGTTCTATCATTTTTACGTTTAATCAGGAGATCATCATGCCTTTTTCTGCTGCAGAAATTGCCAATATTGGTAAATCATCCCTCGATCACTATATTAAAAATAACCCGATCGATCAGATCACCACGGACCGCCCCTGGCTTAACTTTCTTTTGAAAAATAAAAAGCCCTTTCCGGGGGGTAAGCAGTACTGTGTTGAGCAACTCAGACGCTCTTATCAATCGGACTTCCAGTGGTTTTATGGTGGCAACACGGTGACCTACACGGCGGATAAAACAATTTTAGAGCAGGCGATGTATGAGTGGCGCAGCGCTCATGATGGCTTCTCTATCTCTGAAGACCGCTTGATCCACAATGGTATCTCTATCTCTGATGGTGGAAAAACCACCCCCATTGAGAAGAGCGAGATGATCCAGTTGACCAACATCTTAGAAGAAGAGATTGCCGTACTGCATCTTGGTTTTCATGAAAAGTTTGACCTTGAACTCCACAAAGATGGTTCTACTGCTGACTCTGTGGTGGGTCTTGATGGTTTAATCTCTCTGGTTCCCAATACAGGAACCACAGGTGGTCTTGATCGGTCTGCAAACATCTGGTGGCGTAATCATGCGGCAACAGGATTGAGTGCCACACCCACCACTGGCGATATTGAGACCGCCATGCGCGATGCCTGGCGCGCCTGTTGCCGCAATGGGGGACGACCCGACTTTATTATGGCGGGCAGTGACTTCATTGATGGTTATATCTCCTATATGCGCGGCACCTACGGTTCAGATTTCTACCGTCCTGGTTCTCCACACTCCATCGATGGTGCCGTAAGCCAGGTTTTCTATGAGGGTGTACCGATTGTCTGGAACCCCTCCTTTGATAGCGTGGATGGTGCGGCAATTCCTGCATGGTCTAAACGATGCTACTTTATCAACTCCAAGCATCTGACCCTGCGCCCGATTGCCGGACAGGACATGGTGGTCCGTCAACCGCCCCGTTCAGCCGGTGAATATCTCTACTACTGGGGGATCACCTGGCGCGGTGTTCTTTCAAGCAATCGCTTAAATGCCCACGCGGTTCTGGCGCTCTCCTAATCTCTTAAAGACTGTTTTTATTCTAAAGTGTCCATTAATTAACTTAATAGACACTTTAGAACCCTTTTAGAATTAAACCCAGGGATACAACAGACCGTGACACTTCTAGAGATGAGGACAGAACTTCTCGATGCACTGGGTTATGATCAAAGTCGTTCCAGTGTATTGGAATCAAAGATTAATACGGTGATCAATGCGGCACAGACCTATGTCTATTACAACCTGGATGTGCCCGGACTGCGCCGTCAGAGTCAGATCGCTACCGTGACCGATCAAGAGAGTTATGACTGGCCTGCCGACTGTCCATCAGAAAAGGTGATTCAGATGGCCATCGGTTATAACAGTCAGTGGCGTCCTCTGATTGAGGGGATTGATCTAATTCATGAGTCACAACCGGGCAGTGGTCAACCAAAGCGTTATCGGCGTACCGATAAGATCCAACTCTGGCCAAAACCGGACCATGATAACTACACCTTAAGAATCGATTATTATCGCCAGCCCGATAGACTCATCAATGATACCGATGCCCTTGTCGTGGATAACCATGCGGTATTTTTAAAATCACTTGCAGAACTGCGATTACATCTTGGCCTGGATGGAATGGATCTTTCGCTGCATGAGTTAGGCGAGTATATCGCCAAACAGCAGCGCAATATTCATCCGAACAGGCGTTATGTTCGTGGTCTTACCACCCAGATAGAGACTTTTAATTAAAGATCGAGAAGGAACCAGAAGGCATGGCTAAAAGAGGTAAACGTTTACAGCGGCGTCTGATTACCTTTGCCAACTTTTCAGGGGGTCTTGATCTGCGTCAGGGGGAGACCGTTGCAGATGCCCACCGGTTAAGGGAGCTATCGAACGCCTACATCACCGCTGGTCAAGCAATTAGAAGACGGCCTGGATTAACCAAGATTACCACCCTAGAGAGTGGAACCGCGGGGTTGGTCTCTGCATTGGGTAAGCTGCACACATTTTATGGTGTCGGCACCGTGAGTCATGCTCATGCCCTTTTTGAGGCCCATGAGATCAATCACCCTGATTCACAAAATCAACAGGATGTGGCCAAGATTCATCAGGCAGGGGTGATCAATGGCGCACTCTATCTCTCGGCGGAGTATCTGGATGGATCGGTCTATCATCACCACTTAGAGGGATTTAACCCCACAGTGATTCAGGATAGTAACTGTCCACATCAGGAGAGTTTTGTTATCGCCCAAGCAAAGATCTGGGCTAAGGATGATGATCTGGTACGCTTCTCATCGGTGGGCAATCCCAGAGATTGGACCACAGCAAATGATGCCGGTTTTATCAATGTGTCCAATCAACATACAGGCTCCGATGGGGTGACCGCTGTGGGCTCATTTGGTCCATTTTTAGCGGTCTTCTTTAAAGATGGCCTACAGCTTTGGAATACCGATCCTGACCCCTCTCTGACTGTTTTAGTGGAGCGCAAGGCGATCACTGGTACAAACTTTCCCGGGGCGGTGGTTGAACTCTCCAATGATCTCTTCTATCTCTCCGGTCAGGGGATCCGTTCGATCTCCTCAACTTTAGAGCGCGACACCATCCAGGATAATGAGATCGGCGCCCCGGTTGATTCACTGGTTGCCCCGTTAATTATCAGCCATGGTGATCCAAAAGCGATCTATCATCACGGTATGGGGCAGTTTTGGCTTATCTTTGGTGATCAGGCATTTATCTATACCAGAAGACCCTTATCACAGCTCTATGCCTGGTCTGAATATCAGTTTCCTTTCACCATTGATGCGGTCGCAGAGTTGAATAATCAGCTCTATCTGCGCTGTGGTGATGATGTCTACATGCTGGATGAATCGGCCACCGATGATCATGGGCTCGCCTATACCTCACGAATAAGATTTCCTTTTCTTAATTTTCAGTCGCCTGGCGTTGAGAAACAGATCCAGTCGATGGAGATCTGGGGCGAGGGGGATTGGGATATGAAGATCCGTTGGGACTCCAGAGACGCCAATAAAGAGACCAGTGCCGTCACGCTCTCGGGAAGTAGTCCAAATCAGGGGTTAATTCCATTGGCGTTGATCTCTCCCCATATTGCACCAATTTTTGAGACCACCTCAGCAACCGAACTCAACCAGATCGGTTTCTATTTTCGTCAACTTAAACCGGTATAGGAGTTATCGATGTGTGATCCCACCTATGCGACCACCCTTGTTGGTGGTCTCTCTTTAGCCCAACAGTTAGATCAACAGCGAAAGCAGAAAGAACAACAGGAAGCGGAAAATCGCATCATGCAGATGCGGCTGGATCAAGCGCAAAAGAGAAACCAGCAAAATCATCAACAGTTGCTCAAGCAGGTCAATGATTTTGCAAAGAGAAACAAGATTGAAACATCATCATTTAAACCGGTTGATGATCCCAATAATCTATTAAAGTCGGCCTTAACAAAAGGCTCCTCATTTGATCGGTATCAGCAACGCTTAGATAAGACGTTGCGTGATGAGATGAACCGTGTCGGCGCCATTATGGTGCGTATGAGTAAGATTGATCATCTTTAAGAGGTTCTGAAAAGTGAATGATGCATCTTCAGCCAAAGTATGGAATCAACGGTTAGAACAGGCCCAGCGGCAGTTGGAGGGGCTCAATTTTTATGAGGAGATCAAAAAAAATCGCGCTTATGCCGCCGGTCGTCAGCATGATGATGGTCAACCCGGTCTGGTGCGGGTTAATTTAATCCATGCCACCATCTCAGGGACCATTCCCCATCTTTATGCCAGAAACCCAGAGATTGATGTGCGCCCCACAGAGACCATTGATGGGGATGGTTATCAGTGGTCAGAACGCTTTGCGAAAACATTAGAGCTGGTTTTAAACCGTCAACTGCAAGAGGGGCTTTTAAAGAGCAGTGTAAAATCAGCCCTCCGTTCGGTACTCACCACCGGTTTAGGATGGATTAAAAGCAGTTGGCAAGATGGAGATCTTCAGGCAACTGAAAACAGCACGCCAACAATTGATGTAGAGAAAATAACTCAGGATCAAGCAAAGACAGATAAAGAAGATTCAGATAAAAAACATGAGGATGAGGCCACAGAAGAGATTTCTGATCATGGGGATGAGGACCAATCTTCTGTAGAGGAAAAGCCACCCTTAAAAGAGGAGTCGTCTGAAACTTGGACCAAAGCACCTGGTTTAGCCTTAGATGCCATTCTCTCTGAAGATGTGCTTGTGGATCCCGATCTGAGAGATCCCAGTCAATATATGCAGGCGGGATGGATTGCGCACAGAGTATGGCTATCCCCCATAGAGGTTGAAATGCGCTTTGGTTTTATCCCGGAAGATGCCAAGATCTATGGTCTTAATCATCAGGAGAGCCGTAACCACGCCTCTACCTCAAAAGCCGATAAAGATGTGGCGCAAGAGCTATTGGCGGTCTGGGAGATCTGGCATAAATCCTCTCGAACGATGGCCACCCTGGCGGAAGGTTCGAAGAAGTGGTTACTTGAACCACACACCCCTGATCCGGTGGGGAAACGGTTCTATCCTTTCTTCCTGATGGTTTTTAATCCCATTGATGGGGAATTTCTCCCCTTAGCGGATGTGGCGCTGATGCGGGATCTACAGGATGAGTATAACCGGATTCGTACCCAGTTAGCGGAACATCGCCGTATTGCAGTACCCCACTGGATCGCTTCGGCCGATGCCTTACAAGGACGGGATATTGAGCGCATTGCTAATCCCAAGATTGGTGAGATTGTGGTGGTGGAGAGTGCGGGGCGTTCGGTGAAGGATGCGATTACCGTAGCCCAGGTACCCCCGATCAATCCTACAGTCTATGATACCACCCAGGTACGCCATGATTTAGAGCAGGTCTCAGGCCTTACGGATGCGGCCCGTGGGGTGGTTAATCGTGCAAAAACAGCCACCGAGGCGGAGATCTTACAGTCTGGTTTAACCAACCGGACCTCTGAGCGGCGGGATATTATTGAGGATATGATCCGTGATCTGGCCAATAATGCCGCAGAGTTGATTCTGCAAGCGATGCCAGAGTATTGGATTAAAAAGATGGCTGGACCAAAAGCAGTGTGGCCAGTTTTAGATCAACAAAAGGTCTTTGATACCTTTCGTATTGAGATTAAGGCAGGAACCTCAGGACGGCCAAACAAGTTTCGTGAACAGGAGCAGTGGGTGCAGTTACTGCCAAAGATTGAGCAACTCTTTGCACAGATTGTCCAGGCCCAGCAGCAAGGGGAGACCGCCCATCTTTCGGGACTGCTTGAATTGGCTAAGGAGACCCTGCGTCGCTTTGATGAACGGCTGGATATTGAGCGTTTCTTTCCCAATGTCTCAAAAGTTGGAGAGATCACGGATCCTGTGCCTCATCAAGAACCCACAGATCGTATACAGGAGAACCCTCAGGATCATGCCGCCACACTGATGAGAAGTCCGCTGCTACAGTCCGCCTTGCAGCGTTTGATCCATGCAGATAGACCAGAGCAGTAATTTGGATCGATCTTTTGTTTGCAATAAGATGTCACTTTGTGGCTTCTTATTGTTTTTTTGAAGCAAGGAATTTTTCTTATCTCCTCACGACTGGCCTGATTAAAGATCTCTGAGGCGCGCACCGTATGCTCAAAATAAATGCTAGATCTCAAAATTTTGCGGTGTCGGCCTTTTCAATATCTCTTCGCCACCAAAGGGCTTGCTGGCCATGGTATTCTCGGGGTGCACCATAAAGCGGAGAAACCAGTCCATCTTCTCCAGTTGATTTTCAATCTTATCTAACTGCCTTCGGACCCCTTTATCCTCTATATGGTTCCCTTTTCTCAACTGTGTCATCGCAGCCTCATGCAGGGTTTTTGTCACCCACCGTGAAACAGTCACGCCCTCCTCTTTTGCTGCTTGTCTTACCAGTTCACGCACATCATCGGATACGTTACGTACTGTCCAGGACCTGCCCTGCTCTCCCATATCTCAACACCTCAAGTCGATAAAATAACGGATCTACACACTTCTATGAAATTTCCGTACCATCTTTTATCAGCGACGATGGATCAGTTGCTTAACTTTCGCCTGAATCAAGAGCCAGAGAAAACGGGTATTGGTATAGAGATAGCGCCGCCACATACGCTTAGGCTCTTGGACAATGCGATAGAACCACTCCAACCCATAGCGTTGCATCCATTGGGGTGCGCGTTTGGTTTTTCCTGCAATAACATCAAAGGTTCCACCAACTCCCATAACAAAGTGGACACCCAACTGCTCTTTCCACTGAGCGATAAAGCGCTCCTTTTTGGGTGAGGTGATCGCCACAAAAAGCATGACTGCCCCCGATTGACGGATCTTCTCTACCATTTTTTCTTCATCGTCCCAGAAGTAACCGTGATGGTAACCGGCGATATACAGATTGGGATGTTTCTGTTGCAGCCTCTTGACGGTTTCGCTGACCACCTCCTGCCGTGCACCAAGAAGATAGACCGATTTTTTGTGCGTTTCGGCCATCTGAATCAAGCGGGAGAAGAGATCAATACCCGCCACCCGTTCCGGGATATCAAGATTGAGAAAGCGGCCACCAAATACCACGCCCATACCATCGATGTTGATAATATCGCAGGAAATAACCGACTCTCTTAAGATTTTATCCCGGCGCATATTGACAATCTTTGCAACATTCACAACACAGTGCTGTGTGAACACCCCACGGTTCAGATGGTCCAAAATAACTTCAATTGTCTCCTCTTTAGTCCATGGGTGCATGGGAGCATCTAAAAAATGGAGCGGTTCACGCATAATTTTATGACTCAAAATCGATTGTTTTTCCACCATGAGGCCAACATCATCAGAGAGAAGATCTGCCGTCCTGAATCCCGCTTCCCAGAGAGATGCTGTTGCCACAACGTTTGCAATGCCTGCCGATTAAGATGATTCAGATGGGGCGCAGAAGCATCTAAGAGAAGCGATTCAATCCAGTCTCGCCACACCCCCCTGGACCAGGTAGAAAATGGGATGAGAAATCCCTTTTTACGTCGGTGCACAATTTCAGTAGGCAGATAGCGTTCCGCCATTTTTTTATGCACAATTTTGGTTTTACGCCAGGCAAGACGGTAGGAGAGCGGCAGAGACTCAACAAAGCGTACCAGTTCGATATCCAACATCGGTACACGGGTCTCCAGAGCAAAAGCCATGGAGATCTTATCTCCATAGAGCAAAAGATCATCGGATAGATTCATCCGGCTATCTAAGCGCATCATCTGTTCTGCGGGGTGGCAACGACTGGCGCGCAAGGCTTCTAACCAGTGCTCCATGCATTTGAGTGTGCCGCCATCATCATCAGAACCAATCAGTTGTTGACGTATTTCCGCCGGGAAGAGTGCACACGCCTCTTGAATCCGGTGACTCTGCTGTTCTGTTTTTAACGTGCGTAATCCGCGTTCCAGAAGATCCGGCATCATCGGCCAGAATGTTTTTCCAGCACGATGGAGCGTGCGCCATAAAGGAAGCCAGGGAAGAGCCTGGTGTAACATCTCCACCTGATAGCGTCGGTATCCTCCCCAGGGTTCATCACTGCCCTGACCGGTGAGCACCACCGTGACCTGTTCTCTTGCCTGCTGCACCAGAAACCACATCGGCAGAACCGATGTGGTCCCTAGAGGCTCCTCAATGGCTTCGGCAATCTTCTCAAAGGCGTGTTGACTCCCCTCAGGGGTGATGCATGTTGAGAAGAAAGGCAGAGAGAAAAAGCGGGCGGTCTCTGCGGCATCTTCGATTTCGCAGGCGTCATGATCGGCGCCAAATCCAACAGAGAAACAGGAGATGGATTTATCTCTCTCCTGGGCCACAGCGGCCACTAAAGCGGAATCAATCCCACCGGAGAGCAGAATTCCCACCGGCACATCGGAGAGCAGTTGGCGGTGGATCGCCTCACGCAGTTTGGTTTTATACTGCGTAATGGCCTCATCCATGGTGCCTGTAAAAGGGGTTCCCTCTGAGGTTGTGTAGCGTGTTATTGTGCGCTTCTCTGAGGCCAGATCAAAAGAGAGCAGATGGCCTGGCGGAAGGCGTTTAATACCCTGCCAGAGGGTTTGTGGTGAAGGCACATAGCGTAAGGTTAAAAATGAAGCGAGTCCCTGTTGATCTAAACCTGAAACCAGATCCATCTTTTTGAGGGCACGCACCTCCGAGGCAAAAGCAAATTTTTTGTTCTGCGCTGTATAGTAGAGTGGTTTAATACCAAAGGGATCACGAACAAGATAGAGTTTTCTCTGCTGGGTATCTAAGGCGGCAAAAGCAAACATGCCATTGAGTTTGGGGAGGGTTCTCTCAATGCCAAAGCGTGCCAGATACTCCACAATGGTCTCTGTATCGGAATGGCCTTGAAAAGAGACCTTTAACATCTTGCGCAGTGATTGATGGTTATAGACTTCACCATTATAGGTAATCCACCAACGCCCATCCTGACTGATCATAGGCTGATGCCCGGCAGGGGAGAGATCAAGGATCGAGAGACGGGTGTGGGCGAACCATACTTTATGGTTTCCCAACTGGATTAATTCATCCCCTTGACTGTCTGGTCCCCGATGTTGGAGTGTTTCAAGGAGCTTTTCTGGTGATGTGACGGTGCCAACCGTTCCAAGTATGCCACACATGCTCTATTTACTCTTTTGCAGCCATCGCCAGGCGGTCTCAATGATGGGCTCTAAAGATTCAAATTGAGGACGCCAGCCTAAAACCTGTTTTGCTAACGAGGCATCTGCTAAAAGTCGATCCGGATCACCGGGACGCCGTTCTCCCTGGCGGATGGGCACCTTTTTTCCCACCACCCGTTGCGTGGCTTCAATCACCTCGCGTACAGAGAATCCTTCCCCATTACCAAGATTCATCACAATCTTTGGTTGTGCGCCAGAGAGTTGCTCTAATGCTAAAATGTGGGCATCAACCAGATCAGAGACATGGATATAGTCTCGGATACAGGTGCCATCCGGGGTATTGTAATCGTCACCAAAGATGGTAATCTCTGGCCTAAGACCGGCCACAGCCTGAAGAATGAGCGGGATAAGATGGGTCTCTGGGTGGTGGGATTCACCGACCTCACCGTCTGGATCTGCACCGGCCACATTAAAATAGCGCAATGCAGCATAACGCAGACCATGGACCTGATGAAATGATTCAAGAAGTTGTTCGGCCATCTGTTTAGAGACACCATAAGGATTGATTGGCCGGATGGGCGCATGTTCCTGAATCGGTACAACCTCTGGTGAACCGTAAACCGCGGCCGTACTTGAGAAGATGCACTTGTTTATCTGATATTTATGGAGTGCACGCAGGAGCGAAAGTGTACCACAACTGTTGGTTTGGAAGAAAATACCAGGATCCTTTACCGATTCGCCCACCTCAATGAGTCCGGCAAAGTGGAGTACGGCCTGAGGTTGATAGCGTTGGATTACCGCCTCTAAGCGTTCAGAATCCAGCAGATCACCCTGCTCCAGTGGTCCCCACTTTACTGCCCATGCATGTCCGTTGACAAGATTATCATAGACAACTGGATGATATCCGGCCTGTGCCAGCGCTTTGCACGCATGACTGCCAATATATCCAGCGCCTCCTGTAACCAGGATTGTTTGTTCTCCCATGATCTTAACACCAATCGTTTCAATTAAATAATACTCATAAGAACATATAAATATGCCAAAGCTAAGGAAAAATCTTTCCTACGAATCGATCATATTATTTTAAAATTTGCTTCTAATGCGTTGATGCATAACAACGATTCATTCACACTAAAAACTTAATGTAGTAAGCAAAAAGACCACATTATCAGAGAAGATAATGTGGTCTTTTTTGTTTTTTTTAAGCTTAGAACAAATTTAAGCATGGGCAGAGGCCATCATGGTGTGATTAAAACCGCCCTTTGAGAGAGAGATCAGTTGTCTCTTTGTACGCTTATGGTCGAGCATCTCCTGTTTGACCAGATTACGCAGGCGCATCATCTCTTGTTCCTGTTTTAAGAGTTTGGTCTCTAGTTTTGCATTGGAGTAGTAGAGGTTCATCTCGTTCTTCTTTGACTCCAGAAGGCGGAGAATACGGCTCTTTAGCAGTTCCATGATAATCGGTTTACGAATATAGTCATCAATACCGCAATCGAAAGCCCAGTTGATAATCTCTGGGTCTTCCAGGGAGGTCATCATCATGATGGGAACATTGCGGCTTTTGGCATGCTCTTTAAGCTCCTTACAGACATTAAAACCATCGCGTCCGGGCATTAAAGCGTCGATCAAAATCAGGTCGGGCTGGTGGACCTGGATTTTATCGATAATTTCAAAACCGTTGTTGGTGGTGTGTACAGAGAATCCGCGGCGGGAGAGAAAGTTATCGATGAGATTGAGCTGATCAATATCATCATCGATGGCCAGGATGGTTGGCTCCTCACAGATGTAAACATTATCCATTATCGTTTCCTTCTATGATATCAAGATCACAGGATCTTCTCTTGATTGGGATGGCGCTTTTTTAATCTTAATTGTATGACATCAAGCAAAAATCGGTCCTTATTTAATAAGTGGTTGTTAATAAATGTCTATTTTTTATTGCGCGTGCATTTGCCATTCTGATGTCTGACATAAGTAAGACAGGTTTTTGACGAGAAGTGCTATGTATCAACTGAATCCTCAAGCGTTATATTATAATTTTTTTGAATAATCTCGTGGATGGCCAACAGCACAAAGCCAGGTCTCCGACTCGTTTGATTATCGACGCACGCCTCCGCCTGGATTCTGATCTGTTCCTGCTCTTTTTCGGAAAGCTGTTTAAAAAAGCGTAAAAAGAAAAATTGAGCAGTTCCAGATGGTGCGCGTCTCAGAGATCTTTAATCAGGCCAGTCGTGAGGAGCAGCAGTTTATTGTCGAGATGCTGGATCATGAATTTGCCAACAGCTACATCAAGCCCAAAGGCGTCAATCGCTTAAAGAGATGGTCATCCAGCCGCTGAATTTTAAATAATTTACATACATAAATCTTTGTAGACGCAAAAAAGCCCTGGAAGAGATCTTCCAGGGCTTTTTTATTTAATTCATGTCAGATTAATCTAAGCGATCAATCAGCCAGCGGTGTCACGGCAGGAGGTGGGCAGGTAGGTGACATCGACAGCGTTGGTGCCACCGGCGCCGCACTGCCAGGTGTTACCACCATCTGTGGTCCACATCTGCACGGTGGTGCTGGCGATGTTGGGGTTGACATCCGTGGCATTCATTGTGGCAGTCAGTGTGTAGGTTTCACCATCACCCACACCGGTGATTGAAGCGGTGTAGCGGCCTACAGGATCGTTAGCGACTGTGGCATACACGGAAGCCAAAGTAACTTCTGCGCCATCGGCGGTGCTGGGCCATACAGCGGAGTTGGCATAACTCTCTGTGACGGCTGTTTTTGCACCAGACATCAGATGGATCGGCTCAGACATTTGCGAGCGGGCAATATAGTCTTGATAAGCAGGAATCGCAACCGCAGCCAGAATACCGATAATGGCAATCACAATCATAAGTTCGATCAGGGTAAAACCGGCTTCGCGTTTTCTTTGAATGGATTTCATGGTTAAGGCTCCTGTTGATTTTAAATGTTTTAAAAAATGCGTGTTTGTCCTTTTATATTTCAATCTGTGTGCCAGACATAAATTAAATTTTATTTAATATATATATCAATGGTTTATGTTAAGATATTTTTCTATGACGCTTTTTTTGTCAGACAGGGTTTTTATGCTTTGTCAGACCAAAATTGTCCACAGTGACAAAAGATGTCATAAGAAGTTCCAAGAAAATATGATCTAGGAAGAAAATGTTTTGGTTGCATGAGATCTTAAAAAATCAAACGATTTGGTATCTTGACAATCATCATATAAATTAACGAAGATAATCATTCAGATATATTGATCAACACACACGTCTACTCTTCTACTTTATAGACCCCATATGACCATTTTCAAGTATCGCTATCCTGCTTTTCTTCTTGCTTTTCTATCTCTTCCCATCTTTTTTTCTGCTGATGTTCAGGCCGCACCATCGGCGGTCTACTGCATCCAGAAAGCGTCCCATAAGCATATTCATGATCTTAAAAAAGCGCTCTTGAAAATCAGAAAAGAGGGCTAT
>JBQGBW010000051.1:0-27339 GCA_052043475.1 Magnetococcales bacterium HHB-1 | reverse complement strand
AAAACCTAACACCAGTTGCAAAGGCGTTAAAGGCAGAGCAAGAAGATCCGACTGCACCAGTCCGGTCATCTTCATCAGCATCAGCGAGGAGCTTGTATTATTATACGCATGCTGCATCATGCCCATCGCTGCCAGGCCCGGCACCAGAAATTCAATATAAGGGATACCCTCCACTTCACGGATACGGCTGCCAATGGCGCCACCAAAAATCGCAAAATAGAGCAGTGAGGAGATCAGTGGTGCACCGATGGTCTGACCCCAAACCTTTAAAAAACGGTAGGTTTCACGGCGAAAAAAAGCCCAGGCGCCATACCAGTTACGTATCTTGGCCATGATTATCCTGTGTCAGTTTTAAAAAGACCTCTTCTAACGTCGCTTCATCCATCTTGAGATCCTGGATATCTTCCGCATATTCGGCCAACTGTGCAAAAAAGCGCGGCGATTGTTGCACAGAAAAAGCGCCTGATACACGATGATTTTGCCTATCCATCTCACCGGATGTAACCTGTTCAGAAAAACTGTTCTGCGCTAACCAGCGCTGCATCGACTCTGGCTGCTGAAATTTAAGCTCAAACTTTCGAGAACCAAACTTGTGTAACAGATTCTGTACATGATCACACGCGACAATTTTACCATCCCGTAAGATCGCAACCCGATCTGCCAACTCCTGGGCCTCTTCCAGATAGTGGGTGGTTAAGATGATGGTGGTACCCGCCGCATGCAACTCCCGAATAAATGTCCACAAGGCATGTCTGAGTTCCACATCCACACCCGCTGTGGGCTCATCCAAAATTAACAGCGGCGGTTTATGCACCAGTGCTTTGGCGATACTTAAGCGGCGTTTCATACCACCTGAGAGTTTACGGGCATTCACATCCCCCTTATCCTGCAAGCCTAAGGTCGTAAGGAGCGATTCCGTCCAGGATTCATTATCGGCAATGCCATAATAACCGGAGAAGTTTTTCAACACCTCCCGCACTGAGAAAAACATATCTAAAGCGTACTCTTGAGGCGTCACCCCTAAAAGCATTTTACTGCCTTGAGGATCCTCATCAATTGAGAGGCCAAAGACCTTCACATCTCCAGCGGTTTTATGCACCACTTGCGCAACAATATTAATCAGCGTAGATTTACCCGCCCCATTCGGACCAAGAATAGCAAAGAACTCCCCGGTATGGATCTCTAAATCCACCGATTTCAGTGCCTGCATACCACTGGAATAGGTTTTATCCAACCCCTTGATGCCTAAGGCGATATCTGATTGTGTATTCACAATAATCGATTGTTCTCTTAAAAATGGGGTCACACAGCCTCAAAGGTTCCCGCCTGACTCTCTTTACGACCAATCAGTTCAATGGGATAACCATCGGGATCGGCAATAAAAGCGATCTGCGTTTTACCCGCATTCATTGCGGCCGGTTCCCTTAAGCTCTTCGCACCCTTAACCACCATCTCTTTAAAGGCTTCAGAAACATCATCCACCTCAATGGCAAAATGGCCAAAAGCATCACCCAGGGTATAATCCTGACGGCCCCAGTTGTAGGTCAACTCGATCACTGAGTGACTGCGCTCATCCCCATAGCCCATAAAAGCTAAAGTAAACTCACCCTTGGGATAATCATTTTTACGCAGCAGTTTCATACCCAATACATCCTGATAGAATGCAATGGAACGCTCCAGATTACCGACACGGATCATGGTGTGTAGAAGACGCATATCTCCTCCGCTTATTTTAGTTTCCAAGGCATGATCGGCACTGTGGAGATCGAATTTTTAGGAGAGCCCTCAATCAGTTTATCGCTATAAACCAGATAGATTAATGTATTGCGTTTTTTATCAAAGAAGCGCACCACATGCATCGCTTTAAAGAGAATGGATGTACGTTTTGAGAACGCCTCTTCTCCATCTTTAAACTTCTCCTTAAACTTAATCGGTCCCACCTGACGGCAGGCAATCGACGCATCGGAACGGTCTTCAGCCAGACCTAAGCCACCTTTGATGCCTCCTTTTTTAGCACGACTCAAGTGGCAAGAGACCCCTTCAATTTTCGGGTCATCAAAGGCTTCAATAATAATTTTATCATCTGGCCCCATCAGCTTGAACACCGTATCCACGCTGCCAATGATTTCCGCTTCAGCCCAGGAGACAAACCCAAAAATCAGGCCAAAAGCAACAAAAAGTGATTTTTTCATCGACCTATTACTCCAAAAGAGAATCATCTTTACGATGATTTAGAAGTTTCATTAAACTGGAGGTATCCCAACGCCCGCCGCCAAGCGCCTGTACCTGTGCATAAAATTGATCCACCAATGCCGCCACTGGTAGATGGGCACCATTTTTACGTGCCTCCTCAAGGCAGATCGCCAGATCCTTACGCATCCAGTTGACAGCAAAACCAAAATCGTATTGATCCTGAAGCATGGTCTCCCCACGCTCTGTCATCTGCCACGACTGCGCCGCGCCTAAAGAAAGCACAGAGAGTACCTGTGAGCCATCCAATCCAGCGCGTTTTGCAAAGCTCAATCCCTCTGCAAGCCCTTGAATCAATCCTGCCAGACAGATCTGATTAACCATTTTACACTGCTGTCCACTGCCCACACCACCCAGTCGGGTCACTGCTTTGGCATAGGTGGAGATCACCGGCTTGACCTGATTGAAGATCTTTTTATCGCCCCCCATCATCACCGTAAGAATACCTTTTTGTGCACCAATCTCGCCACCGGAGACCGGCGCATCAAGGAATGCCGCCCCCTGATGAGTACAGGCCTGATTCAGACGTCGGGCGATATCCGCTGAGGTTGTGGTGTGATCCACCCCCACCGCACCTTGAGAGAGCCCTTTTAAAATACCCCTCTCACCAAACCAAACTGCCTCAACATCTTGGTCATTCCCGACACAGGAGAGGACCAGATCACACCCCTTAGCAGCCTTTTCCGGCGTTTCTGCCATCTGGCCTGTGTAGCGATCCAACCACTCTTTGGCACGCGATTCAGTACGATTATAGACCGTTACTGAAAATCCCGCATCCGCCAAAAGTCCGGCCATGGGAAAGCCCATAACACCAAGACCAATAAATGCAATTTTTTTCATAAACGTACTTTTTAAACCCTGCGCAATCTTTATAGGTATCCATTCAATCGATACCCAATAACAATCTTATTTTTAATGAGGCCATAAAACAGCGCAACATTCAACCGATCTTCTTTAAATGCTTACTGAGAAACCCTCTGCTTTTTATCCCTAATACAGCTAAATAGACATACTCAATTCATACGTAGAAGAAGATCACTTTCTTTTCTTGGAAAAGGCATATTCCTCCCTTCCTGAATTAAAGAGAGTTGATGTTTTTGAGTTTTAAGAAACTCCTCTCTCAACATAATTTCAAGCGATTCTTGATCTTTATAGAGAATAATGTGTTTTGACTTGAGATCAACAGGAATCTCATGAAGACTGCGAGTCACTAAGAGGGTCTGTTTTCCCATTGCGTAAGCCAATCCCAGTTCATACATACATTTGGATTGCGTCCCTCAATATTCGCAATCATAATTGAGGCTTGCACAATCTTACGAAAAATATGAGGAAAGACCTCTCCTTCAATACGCTTTAAATTTTCAATCCTCCTCGAAAATCCATTAGATGATCAACCTCCTGCCTATCCAAATAATCTTGCAGTTCAGGGATCATCTGTTGAGGAAGCAATGGATTACGAAATAGCCCAGTACAGAGTCCCACGGCAGTAGCCCCCGCCAGAATAAATTCAATCGCATCTTCCGCTGAATCAATCCCCCCCTGACCGATAATAGGAATCTTCTGTTTTTTTGCCTCCTGATAAACCTGCCACACCTTCAATAGCGCAATCGGTTTAATGGCGGGTCCAGAGAGTCCCCCCTGCACATTACCAAGAATTGGCTTTTGTGTATGGATATCAATCGCCATACCCATTAAGGTATTGATCACCGAGAGCGCATCAGAGCCTGCATCAATCACCGCTCTGGAGATGGCCGCAATATCTGCCACATTCGGAGAGAGCTTGGTGATGATCGGTTTATCGGTAGATTTTCTCACCACCGCGACCACTGAGGCAGCAGTTATGGCATCGGCACCAAACGCCGCCCCACCTTTTTTTACATTTGGGCAGGAGATATTAATCTCAATGCCATCCACGGCACTTTGATCAAAAACCGCAGCGATTTCACCATACTCCTCGACTGTGGCGCCAGAGATATTGGCAATCAGACGGCAAGGCATACCCATATCTTTTAGACGGGGAATGATCTCATTCACCACCACATCCGCACCAGGATTCTGTAATCCAATGGCATTGAGCAATCCAGAAGGGGTTTCTGCCAGACGTTTTGGTGGATTGCCTTTTTTAGGATGCAACGTGGTACCCTTAAGACAGATCGCACCAATCTGATGGAGATCCAATCCATGGATCTGGCTTAACTCTTCACCAAACGCAACACAGCCCGAAAGAAGAACCAACGGGCTGCTCAAAGAGATACCCGCCACATCGACAGCAAGAGATGGTGGCGGTTTCTGGGATAGATTATCAGGCACAACAGTTAACTCTCTTTACGCCAATCAGGAAATTCAACATTCTCTTTCTTAAGGATCGCAGCAACCTCTTTAGCGATGGCATCTAACCGCTGCTCGCTCTTAGCTTCTACTCTTGCCACCATTGCCGGCTGGGTATTCGAGACTCTTAGGAGCCACCAACCATCAGGATAACGGATACGTATACCATCCACCTGACTCACCTCAACATCCTCACGTTGACTTTGGCTCGCTGCAATGCGCTCCATCACCGCAAATTTTTGATCATCAGGACAGAAGAGACGCAACTCTGGTGTGGCATAAACCTCCGGCAGATCATTAAGACGACTGGATAGGGAACCCTCCTTAGCAACCAGAAGTTCAATCAGACGAATGGCGGCATAAAGGGCATCATCATAGCCATAGTAGCGGTCTGCAAAAAAGAGATGGCCACTCATTTCCCCTGCCAAAGGAGCACCGGTCTCACGCATTTTCGCCTTAACCAAGGAGTGACCGGTTTTCCACATGATCGCCTCTCCCCCCGCCTGATCAATGGCATCGAAGAGTACCTGAGAGCATTTAACATCGCCAATCACCGCCGCCCCAGGCTTCCTTTTGAGGATATCCCTGGCAAACAGCACCATCATCCGGTCACCCCAGATAATCTGCTGCTGTTCATCCAGCGCGCCGATTCGATCTCCATCTCCATCAAAAGCAACACCTAAGTCGGCATCCATTTCACGCATACGGGCTTTAAGATCCACCAGATTTTTAGGGATAGTAGGATCTGGGTGATGATTCGGAAAGGTACCATCCACCTCTTCAAAGAGCGATTCAACCTGGATCGACTCTGGAAAGCGACTCAACACGGCCTTAGCCACTGCACCGGCGGCACCATTACCAAAATCGAAGACCACCTTAACCGGTCGTCCCGGTTTAAAATCGCTGAAGATCCGGTCCGCATAAAGATCGATCACATCCTCCTGCCGAACATCCCCTATTCTGTCACGATTAAAATCGTTATCAAGCAGTCGTTTTAAGAGTTGCTGGATCTCCGCACCAAAGACCGGTGCCCCCTGGCGCACCATCTTCAAGCCATTATACTCCGGCGGATTATGACTGCCGGTAATCATAATGCCCCCATCCGCCTGAAAATGGTGGATCGCATAGTAGAGTGCAGGTGTAGGCACCAACTGCACATCAATCACAGAAGCCCCTGCATCCGCCAACCCTTTTGCTAAAGCCTGGCCCAACTCAGGAGAGGAGAGGCGTCCATCGCGGCCAATAGCAATTGAAGGGGTGTCATTACCCGTCGCAGAGGCCACGTGGGTTGCAAAGGTACGACCGATATTCTCAACCAGCGCAACAGAGAGATCTTCACCGGCAATCCCCCGAATATCGTACTCCCGAAACATCAGTTGATTAATCGCATCCATCATCTAACGCCCCACACAAATATAGTCGAATCCTTCCCGGCGCATCGGCTCGGGCTCATAGATATTGCGGAAGTCACAGAAAATATAACGACCATTACTGCGTGGTTTCATCAATCCTCGAATCCGCTCTAAGTTGAGGTTACGAAACTGATTCCACTCGGTGAGAATTACCAGTGCATCCGCCTCTTTACAGGCATCATAAACGTGATCCACATAGTCAATATTTTCAAGCTGTTTTTTCGCTTCATCCATCCCTTCAGGATCAAAGGCACAGACAGTCGCCCCCTGCTCAATCAGCTTAGGAATAATCGTTACAGAAGAGGCTTCCCGCATATCATCGGTATTGGGTTTAAATGTCAGACCCAGTACCGCAATACGCATCCCTTCTAACTGACCAGCAAAAGCCTGACTGATCTTCTCCACCATGCGCTCTTTTTGTGCATGATTGGCCTTAATCACCGACTCAACAATGGTGATCGGAGAGTTAAACTCTTGCGCAGTGGTGGCCAGTGCGGAGGTATCTTTTGGAAAACAGGAACCACCATAACCGGGACCAGGATGAAGAAATTTTGATCCAATACGGCGATCAAGCCCCATCCCTTTTGCGACATCATGGACATCCGCCCCCACTGTTTCACAGAGATTCGCCACCTCATTGATAAAGGTGATTTTTGTTGCCAGAAAGGCGTTGGCTGCATATTTGGTCAATTCAGCGGTAGGAATATTGGTCACTAAGATGGGTGTTTCAATCAGATAGAGTGGACGATAAAGATTTTTGAGCACTTCAATCGCTTTTTCTGAATCGGAGCCAATCACCACACGATTAGGGCGCATAAAATCTTCGATTGCCGAGCCTTCGCGTAAAAATTCAGGATTAGAGGCGACGGCAAAATCTGCATTCGGATTCTCTTCACGAATCAGGCGGGCAATTTTAGCCCCTGTGCCCACAGGTACGGTTGATTTAGTGACCACCACCGTAAACCCTTCCATGGCATGGGCAATGGTTTTTGCCGCTTCAAAGACATAGGAGAGGTCCGCTGCGCCATCCTCTTTGCGCTCTGGTGTACCCACCGCAATAAAGACCACTTTACTCTGTTTGATCGCGGTCGCTGCATCGGTGGTAAACTGAAGCCTGCCCGCCTGATAGTTTCGGATCACAAGCCGATCAAGTCCAGGCTCATAGATTGGAATTTTGCCTTGGTTTAAGCGCTCCACTTTACGGGCGTCGGTATCAACACAGATCACCTCAGCACCAAACTCCGAGAAACACGCACCGGAAACCAAACCCACATAACCGGCACCAATCATGGTAATACGCATGGACACTACCTTTTTATTGCAAAAGAGACAAAGAAAAGCGCTTTTTTATATTTAAGGAAAAGCGGATAGAAAAAAGATTCAATGAGAACTTAAATCAATGCATGAGCATCACGCTTTTGACCAGGGGTGATCAATTTCATGCTGAAGAAATGTCTGAAAAGCCGCTTGCATATCCGAAGAGGCGAGTGTATACGCCGCATTGGCCATCTGGAAACCCAAAGGATGGCCACAATCCAAACGTCTGCCCGAAAAACGATAACCATAAACATTGGCCTGTTCGGTCAAACGCATGATCGCATCGGTCAGTTGAATCTCACCCCCGGCACCGGCCTGCTGATTTTCGAGCAGTTGAAAGATGCTTCCTGGCAGAATATAACGTCCGACAATCGCCAGATTAGAGGGTGCTTCTTTAGGATCGGGTTTCTCCACCAAACCTTTAATCTGAATCAGTGATTCCGTTTCACTTAAAGGGTCGATAACCCCATAGCGGCTGATCTCTGTGGTCGGCACTTCCATGGCGGCCACCATGGCATTCTGAGGATGATCCAGATGATCAATCATCTGTTGTAATGTTTTCTTTTGATCGGGTTTCGGCTGAATCCAATCATCAGGTAAGAGCACTGCAAAAGGTTCATCTCCTACCACATGGCGTGCGCACCATACCGCATGCCCCAACCCTTTTGCTTCATCCTGCCGGATAAAAACAGCCTTGCCTGTACCTGGGAAAGCATCTTTTAAAACATTCAAAGAATCAATTTTATTACTCTTTTTAAGAATCTGCTCCAACTCTAAAGAACGATCAAAATGGTCTTCGATGGCATTTTTACCACGACTGGTGACAAAAACCAGTTTTTCAATACCCGCTTCACGTGCTTCTTCGACCGCATGCTGAATCAAGGGCTTATCGCCCACCGGAAGCATCTCTTTAGGCATCGCCTTGGTTGCAGGAAGAAAGCGTGTACCCCAACCCCCAACAGGAAAAACAGCTGTACGAACATCAATCATCTGGGTTCCTCACTTTTCGCTTATGCGTTAAAAATTAAAGTGCCCTCATGATTTTTTTATAACATAACATCTTTACTTTGGTAACAGAAAAATTTCACAACAAAAAAAACGTCTACCATAAACACACCCACCCGCTTCATTTAGCCTATTTTGGCCAAGATTTAAAGCGCTTAAAAGGCGGGTGTTTTACGGTCTTTGATTCTTAGTTGTTTTTAGCGCCTTGAGCGACCCATTTTCTGAGAATATCAATTTCGCAATCGGAGAGACGGCGCTTGTTATGCGGCATACGTGTTTTAGCGCGCCCTTCGACCAACACATTAAGGTTACTGGCTAAAGGACTCCCTGGAACCACAATCGGTCCATGGCGTGTTCCGCGCATCACCCCTTCATAGGTTTCCAGATTAAGGCCGGTTGCAGCCTCGCCTGCTCCCCCCGCACTGTGACACTCACCGCAACGATATTTGAGAAGCGGAAGGATATCTTCGCCAAAACGGACCGTCCCTACCCGTTCCGCTTGAGCCATGCCAGCGGTCAGAAGGGTCAATGCAAACGAAGCAGAAAGAATTGCTTTAAGTCGCATAGGTCTGCGCATTATCAATAACTCCTTAAATTGCATGTTTTTCAAACCATACAGAAACCGGCTGCATGGATTAAGATGGGGATATCCCCATTTTTTAAGTTTCTATAAAAAGCGAATCCATTAAAATAATTTTAGCCTGTTTTTAAAGCCAACGGAACCCGACGAAATCCATCGACATTCGACGGCCAAAAAAAAGAGGGGTGCACCTATTGAAACTTGAAAAGTCTATTTTTTCTTAAATGGTCTCATAAATCAAGTTTTGTTTATCACCAGGCGCGGTTATTTTATCTGGATATCCACTTTAGTGAAACGATCACCACAGAAAAATCAGCGGCACCTTTTTTTAAACGCGTTGCTGTTTTTTTATCTAAATTAAGCAAAGCAGACCATGGTGATTCGCAAGCACGTTTGTTATAATTCAGTGTTACATTAAGGCTTGCCTGAATTTTATGATCGTTGATCACCCACTTTCAAGGCGCTTAATCGCCTGGATGTATCTCTTTTCAATTTATGGATTATCGAGTAAGGAATAGAAGCGTGTCTAAAACCTGGAAACCCGATTCTTGGCGTAATCATGAAGCCTTGCAACAGCCTGAATGGCCCCAGGACGAACTTAAAACAAGTTTTGAAAATCTTACCAACTACCCCCCCCTGGTCTTCGCCGGTGAAGTCCGACGCCTGAAAAAACGTCTGGCCAAAGTCGCCCAAGGCAAAGCCTTTCTACTCCAGGGTGGGGATTGTGCTGAATCTTTTAATCAATTTAAAACAGACGCGATCCGCGATAAACTGAAAGTCCTTCTCCAGATGGCGGTCATCTTAACCTATGGGCTTAAACACCCCATCGTTAAAGTGGGCCGCATCGCCGGACAGTTTGCGAAACCGCGTTCCAGTCCCACAGAGACGAAAAATGGCCAGTCGCTACCCAGCTTTCGGGGAGAGTCTGTCAACGACCCCTACTTTTCAGCCTCTGCCAGGCGCCCTGATCCTAAACGACTGGAACGGGCCTATTTTCAATCCGCCAGTACACTCAATCTTCTCCGCGCTTTCACCAGTGGCGGCTTTGCCGACCTGCATAAAGTCCATACCTGGAATCAAGACTTTGCCGCTCAAAGCGCGCAAGGACAGCGCTACGGTGAACTGGCCGATGATCTGAGTGATGCACTGCGCTTTATGGAGGCGGTGGGCATTAACTCTAAAAAAACAGCCCAACTTAAAAATGTCGAGTATTTCACCAGCCATGAAGCACTGATTTTAGAGTATGAGCAGGCCCTGACCAGAAAGGACTCCATGACCGGTGATTTCTACGACTGTTCTGCACATATGCTCTGGATCGGTGAACGGACCAGACAACCCGATGGCGCGCATATTGAATTTTTACGCGGTGTCAAAAATCCCCTGGGTTGCAAAATCGGTCCCACAGCAACCGCGGAGGATATTCTGCAACTCTGTGAACGCCTCGATCCAGAGAATGAGCCCGGACGCTTAACCCTGATTGCCCGCTTCGGTCACGAGAAGATTGGTGATATACTGCCCAAACTGGTACGTGCCGTCAAAGCAGAAGGTAAACAGGTGATCTGGAGTTGTGATCCCATGCACGGCAACACCTACTCCGCACCCTCTGGCCACAAAACACGCCACTTTGATCACGTCTTAAGTGAACTCAAACAGTTCTTTGCCATTCATAAGGCGGAGGGAACCTATCCTGGTGGTGCCCACTTTGAACTCACAGGGGATAATGTCACTGAGTGTGTCGGTGGCTCACGCGATATCCGTGAAGACCAACTCAAAGAGCGCTATGAAACCACCTGTGATCCACGTCTGAATGCAACCCAAAGCTTAGATATCGCCTTTAAGATTGCCGAAGATTTTGATCAAAAATAATATTCTAACAACACGCTTGATCATCAAAACCAGCAAAAAAGCGGCACCTTAAATCACAAGCGCCGCTTTTTTCTATTTTGATCATCAAGTTCAACCCGCTTAAAAGCCGCGCTACCAACTAAAAACCGTGATCGCTCACCCCCCTTTCAAAAAAATACTCCCCGGTGCTTCACTCCAATTTCAACCCGATCATCTTAACCGTTATGATCACACCCCCTGGGATCTCCGCCTATCCCTTCCCCATCAACCTTTAGAAGAAGCTTTTTTTATCACCTTCTCTGAAGATGCGCTCCTTCATATCCCCATAGAAGAACTCCTGGAAAAGGAGGTCTTCTTAGAGAAACAGAGAGATCACTTAGATATCCTCACCTATCCAGAACTCCCTTTTCTCTTCGATGAACTAAAAAACTACTGGCAAGCAGTGAAACGTGGTGATCTACAGCTAGAGATCTATGTAAACAATGCCCCCTCGCACAGACCACTCTCGTTAAAAACCCAGGCAAAAAAATGGCTCTCAGTCTGTACCTTTCATAATGGCGCTTACGATTATCGGGTATTGGATCTCATATGGCAGCAGACCCCCACGCCACTTCCATTGCGCCAACTCAACCTGTTACGCGACCGTTATGCCACCATCACCATTCTTATTGCACTCGACTGGTGGCAACAAGAGATCGCCTGGAGCACGCCAATCGGTATCCCTGTCTCATGGACAAAAAAAGAGGCTCCCCATACCGCACAACTTCTCGATGATATGCGCTGTGAAGGCGTCATCCACTGCGTTGATCAACAGTGGCAACTTACCTCCCTGGGAAAAAAACGTCTGCACGATCTTAAACAGGAGGCCAACGATCTGATCGATCGTTTCGACTGCTTTAAGTCAGTCTCCCTCTACCCTCCCGCCCTGGCCGTTCCCGAAGGGTTTGATGTACGCCTCCAGATGATCGCTCTGGCGGGAGGCTCTCCAGAACGGGCGCTCTTTTTAATCACACTCTTCTCTGATGGTGATCTGCTCTGGTCTGATGATCAATGGCTACTGCGTTTGGAGTCAGGACGTTTTCTTCAGGATATCTATCAAGCCTTGCGCTATCGCAGCGGATTTACCAAAGCGGTTCTAGAACCCCTCTGGCGATTGGCACCCCAGACTTCAAGATTCCTAAAAGACACGCGGTAATCGGGGTGACTTTATTTGCTAAAAACAGTACAATAACAATATGCGCTCACCCCTATCAACAATGATGGAATGTTCTACCCATGGATGGTCAGGCCAATAAAACACCCCGTTTTGTAATTAAACGCAATGGCAGCCAGATTCCCTTTGATGCCAAAAAAATTACCGCTGCAATCACTCAAGCCGGTATTGCAACCCATGAGTTTACTCAAGAGAGAGCAGAAAAAATAACCGCTCAAGTGATCAAGGTACTCAACCACCGCTTTGATACACAACCTCCCCCCATCGAACATATCCAGGATGTTGTCGAACAGGAACTCATTTCAGCCGACTTTTTTAAAACCGCACGCGCCTATATTGTCTATCGTGAGCAGCATGGTCAACTCCGCCGTGATCAAGAGACGCTCCAGGAGGTTGAATCCGAGGTACAGCGCTTTGTCAAAAAAGTTGAAACCGCACCACAACAAGCAAAAACAACAAATGAAAATATCCAGGTTGATGTCGCCACATCAGTCAATGAGTATCTGAGTCGGGCAGATTGGCGCGTCACGGCCAATGCCAATCAAGGTTACTCCTTAGGCGGACTAATCCTCAACATCTCCGGCAAAATGACCGCAAACTACTGGCTCAGTCATGTCTACCCTCCGGAAGTTGGCCAGGCCCACCGTCAGGGAGATTACCATATCCACGATTTAGATATGCTCTCCGGCTACTGTGCCGGTTGGTCTTTGCGCACACTCCTCAATGAGGGCTTCAATGGCGTACCCGGTAAGGTGGAGTCCCTGCCACCAAAACATCTCTCCAGCGCTTTAGGACAGATGGTCAACTTTTTAGGTACACTCCAAAACGAGTGGGCGGGCGCCCAGGCATTCAGTTCCTTCGACACCTACTTAGCCCCTTTCGTGCGCCAGGATGGTTTAGAATTTAAACAGGTACGGCAACTGATTCAGGAGTTTATCTATAATCTAAACGTCCCCTCCCGCTGGGGAACCCAAACCCCCTTTACCAACCTCACCTTCGACTGGGTCTGCCCTGCAGATCTTGCCGAGCAGGTGCCGCTGATCGGCGGTAAAGAGGTGGATTATACCTATGGCGATCTTCAAGAAGAGATTGATCTGATTAACCGGGCCTTTCTTGAGGTGATCCGTGAAGGGGATGCCAAGGGACGTATTTTTACCTTTCCAATCCCCACCTATAATATTACCCCCGACTTTCCCTGGGAGAGCGAAAATACCAATCTGCTCTTCGAGATGACCGCAAAATATGGCCTCCCCTACTTCCAAAACTTTGTCAACTCCGATCTGCAACCCCACATGGTGCGCTCCATGTGCTGCCGCTTACAACTGGATCTAAGAGAACTACTCAAACGGGGTAATGGGCTTTTTGGTTCCGCTGAACAGACCGGCTCCATCGGTGTGGTCACCCTAAACTGTGCCCGCTTAGGCTTTACCGCTCAAGGCGATTGGCAAGCGCTGCTCCAACAGACCGATCATCTCCTCAACCTGGCCAAACAGAGCTTAGAGATAAAACGCAAGGTGATTCAGCGCTACATTGATGGGGGACTCTTTCCTTTTACAAAACGTTTTCTAGGAACATTGAGGAACCATTTCTCAACCATTGGTGTCAATGGTATTCATGAGATGGTGCTCAACTTCTCCCAAGGTGAATTTGGTTTAGAAGATGATCGCGGCCAAAAATTGGCGTGTGATTTTCTTGATCATCTCCGGGAACAGATGGTTACTTTTCAGACCGAAACCGGACATATGTATAATCTGGAAGCAACCCCTGCCGAGGGAGCAGCACACCGTTTTGCCAGAGAAGATAAAAAACGTCATCCTAAGATTATTCAATCAGGTCAAGGAGAGGGTGCATATTATACCAACTCTTCACAACTCCCAGTAGGCTACTCCGATGACCCTTTTGAGGTGCTGATGAAACAGGATACACTCCAGAGCAAATATACCGGTGGCACGGTACTGCATCTCTATATGTCCGAACAGATCTCCAGCATTCAAGCCTGTAAATCACTGGTTAAACGGGTTCTTACCCGTTTTCGTCTACCCTATCTGACCATCACTCCCACCTTCTCGATCTGCCCGGTACATGGTTACATCGCAGGAGAACATACCTTCTGCCCCCGATGCGATGAAGAACTGCTCGCAAAGAAGAAAACCCAACTTAACAACCCCTAAAATTAAGGAGTGCGCGATGCCTCGTCTGATTTTTATCGCCCTGTTAGGAGGCGTTCTCTACTGGTTATTCAAACGCTACATCACACCAGAGCAGCGCGCCTTAAAGACAAAAAACTCAAAAAACAGCGTTGAAGGTGGCGAGTTGCTGCGCTGTGATGGCTGCAATGATCTGACACCCGCGCGTGATGTTGTCCGCGTCGATGACCGCATCTACTGTGGTGCACGCTGCGCTAAAAAATATGCCCTAAGATAGCCTCATAAAAATAGCGTGACAGACCACGGACTCACTCAAATATGACGCAGTGATCATCTAAAAGAGCCTGGAAAGTGAAACTTCCAGGCTCTTTTGCGTGACGCTTTTAACCACACCGGTCACAATCGCATCTGTCGAGCAATCGATTCAATAAAGAGCAGCACAAACCCGTGTCAAAAAAGAAGAAAAACTTTTGGCAAGAAAAACTTTGTCTATTGATGCAAGTTTTGTTACAGTATCTTCTTTCGCAATCTGCGATCATGCCACTTCAATGCAATCCTTCTTATCTTGCTTAAGAGCAATGCGCAACGCAATGACATCCATGACTTTTTCAGGATAGGTTGACTTTTATGCATGCACGCGGCACCATAATTTTTAAGACCTCTTTTAATGTGCAGTGAAACATGATGCATAAGCCCCCCTTCGATACCTTGATTCTTGCCACACGAAACCAGAAAAAGATTGAAGAACTACGCCGTGTGCTTAAAAATCAGCCCATCGAACTGCGTAGTGTCGCTGACTATCCCGATCTTCCTGAAGTGGTTGAAGATGGTTTAACTTTCGCGGATAATGCCATTAAAAAAGCGGAGACCATCAGTCGCATTACCGGTTTGGCCGCGTTAGCCGACGATTCCGGATTAGAAGTCGATGATCTCAATGGTGATCCGGGGGTCTATTCCGCCCGTTATGCAGGTGAAGCCGCCAATGATCAAGAGAATACCAACCGTGTTCTTGATCAACTGAACCAACGCGCTACGCAAAAGAAAACCACCTTAAAAAGAGAAGCCCGTTTCATCTGTGTACTCGCACTCTCCATTCCTGGAGAGGCCGCACAACTTTTTCATGGTACCGTCGAAGGAGTGATCACTCCAGAGCCTAAGGGAGAGAATGGTTTCGGCTATGATCCCATCTTTATTCCCATTGAAGAGCTCCAAAAAAGCGGTCAAGGTCGCACGTTTGCACAAATGAGTGCAAAAGAAAAAGACCATATCAGTCACCGCGGTCGGGCACTGATTCAGTTTGCCAAAAAACTGCCCCACATCAAACGGTGATCCATTTTGTCATTCATACAAATTTTTCAAAATACACTGTATTTATTTAAAGGGAGAATATTATGTCTGCTCTCGTACCCCCTCATGGTGGAGGGGACTTAAAACCATTACTGCTCTCTGGCGATGCACTTTCCGAAGGAATAGAAAAAGCCAAAACATTAGAGCAGGTTAAAATGACCAGTCGTGAATCCTGTGACCTGATTATGTTGGGTATCGGTGCTTTCACGCCACTGGATGGCTTCATGAATGAAGCAGACTGGCGTGGTGTTTGTGAAAACATGCACTTAAAAAGCGGTGTTTTCTGGCCGATTCCAGTAACCATCTCAACCAGTCAGGAACAGGCAGATTCACTCGCCATCGGCCAGGAAGTAGCGCTGGTGGATGATGAAACCGGTGAGATCCGTGGTCTGATGACCATCGAAGAGAAGTACAGCATCGATAAAGAACTGGAGTGCAAAAGCGTCTTCGGTACAAACGATCTGGAACATCCTGGCGTACAGAAAGTGATGGATCAGGCACCGGTTAATCTGGGTGGTCCTGTTAAAGCACTCTCTGAAGGGGAGTTTCCTGAGAAGTATGGTGCCATCTATCAGCGTCCCGCTGAGACCCGTGCCGCTTTCGAGAAGAAAGGCTGGAGCCAGGTTGCCGCTTTCCAAACCCGGAATCCCATGCATCGCAGCCATGAATTTCTGGCTAAGATCGCCATTGAAGTACTGGATGGTGTGCTGATTCATCAAATCCTTGGTAAACTGAAGCCCGGCGATATCCCCGCTGAAGTGCGCTCTGAAGCCATCGATACCCTGATTGATAAATATTTCGCCAAAGATACCGTGATGCAAGCAGGCTATCCCATGGAGATGCGTTATGCCGGTCCTAAAGAAGCACTGCTACACGCTGTTTTCCGTCAAAATTATGGTTGTTCCCATCTGATTGTGGGACGTGACCATGCGGGTGTTGGTGACTACTATGGCGCTTTCGATGCCCAAACCATCTTTGATGGCGTTCCAGAAAATGAACTCCGTACCCGTCCTCTAAAAATTGACTGGACCTTCTACTGCTACAAGTGCGGTGGTATGGCCTCCATGAAAACCTGCCCCCACGGTAAAGAGGATCGTCTGCTTCTTTCTGGAACAAAACTACGCAAAATGCTTTCAGAAGGAGAAACACCTCCGGCAGAATTTAGTCGCCCTGAAGTCATTGAGATTTTACAACGCTACTACGCCAGCCTGAAATCTGAAGACAAAGTGGAGATTAAACTGCACAGCGCTGCAACAGGTGCATAACCTGTTACTCCGAAATAGGATAATCGCACCGAATCGATTTTTATAAGGAGGTTTTTCCATGCCAAGCTTTGTGATGGCCGAAAAGTGTGATGGCTGCAAAGGCCAAGACAAAACGGCTTGTATGTACATCTGCCCCAATAATCTGATGACACTCGATAAGGAGCGGATGAAAGGCTTGAACCAAGAGCCTGATCAATGCTGGGAATGCTACTCTTGCGTAAAAATTTGCCCTCAACAAGCCATTGAAGTCCGTGCTTATGCGGACATCGTTCCTATGGGGGGTGCGGTTATTCCTTTGCGCGCTTCTGACTCCATTATGTGGACCATTCGCTTCCGTAACGGTAACGTAAAACGGTTTAAATTTCCCATTCGGACCACTCCTGAGGGCTCGATCGATCCCTATAAAGGTAAACCTGAAGCCGATATGGCCTCAATCGCTGATGAAAAGCTCTTCAACACTGAAGGCGAGCTACCTGCGATCTGATCTACGGATCGTTTCATCTGTGTTGTTCTTAGATAAAGAAGAATCCATTAAAGTGAGCAAAGGATAATTCACGTCCAGTGGCTCACTTTTTTGGCATAAATGAATAGATATCTCAGGAGTACATTCGTATGGGAAGTTTTGGAAATCCCGACATTGTTGAAGTCAATACCGATATTCTGCTCATCGGCGGTGGTATGGCCGCTTGTGGTGCCGCCTATGAAATCGTCCGTTGGGCTCCTGAAGGCATGCGCATCCGTTTGGTTGATAAAGCCGCCCTGGAACGCTCTGGTGCGGTGGCAATGGGCCTCTCCGCGATTAATACCTATCTTGGTAATCAAGATCCTGCCGACTATGTACGCATGGTCTCCAATGATCTCATGGGCATTGTTCGCGATGATCTGATCTACGATGTCGGCCGTCATGTGAATAACTCCGTGCAACTCTTAGAAGAGTGGGGCCTACCCATCTGGAAACAGCCCGGTGACGAAAATAAAAGCCTCAAAGAGGGCGGTAAACCTGTTCGCTCGGGTAAATGGCAGATCATGATCAATGGTGAAAGCTACAAATGTATTGTTGCTGAAGCCACTAAAAAAGCGCTGGGAATGGATAATATCCAGGAGCGCACCTTCGTTGCAAAACTGCTGCTCGACGCCAACGAAGAGAATCGTGTGGCCGGAGCGATCGGTTTCTCCAACCGTGACGATAAAATCTACATCTACTCTACAAAAGCCATTCTACTGGCCGCTGGAGGCGCGGTGAACGTCTTCCGTCCCCGTTCCGTTGCTGAGGGCACAGGACGTACCTGGTATCCCGTATGGAATGCCGGTTCCACCTATGCCATGGCCGCTGAAGTGGGCGCTGAACTCACCATGATGGAGAACCGCTTTGTGCCGGCACGCTTCAAAGATGGTTATGGTCCTGTGGGAGCCTGGTTCCTGCTCTTTAAAGCACAAGCGACGAATTATAAAGGTGAAATCTATATGGACTCTAATAAGGAGATGTTGAAAGACTATCCTCCTTATGGACTCTCTCCTGTGCCCGCCACCTGTCTGCGGAACCATCTCATGATGAAAGAGATGCGCGAGGGCCGCGGCCCAATCTTCATGCGTACAGATACCGCGTTGCAAGCGTTGGCAAAATCTTACGAAGAGGAGTTTGGTGCGCGTCAAGCCAAGAAAAAGATTAAACGTCTTGAATCCGAAGCCTGGGAAGACTTCCTGGATATGTGTGTGGGTCAAGCCGGAGTCTGGGCGGGTGAAAACATTGAGCCTGAAAAAGTTCCCTCCGAACTGATGCCCACCGAGCCCTATTTCTTAGGTTCTCACGCCGGTTGCTGCGGCATCTGGGCTTCTGGCCCCTCGGATATTGCCCCGCCTGAGTGGAACTGGGGCTACAACCGCATGAGCACCGTTAAAGGACTCTTCACTGCGGGTGATGGTGTAGGGGCCTCCGGTCATAAATTCTCCTCTGGTGCCCATGCTGAGGGTCGTATTGCAGGTAAAAACATGGTTCGCTTCGTAATGGACGAAAAGAACTACACCCCTGCCCTGCCACGTTCCGCTCAGGATCTGGCTGAAGAGATCTATGCCCCTGTACGCACCTATCTGGAACACAAAGACTACTCCACCTCGGATGATGTAAATCCCCACTACATTACCCCCAAAATGCTGCAAGCGCGTTTGCAGAAAATTATGGATGAGTATGTCGCTGGTGTGGGCTCCTTCTACACCACCAACGAAACCCTCATGAATATTGCGGTCAACAAAATTCAAGAGCTTAAAAGTGACGCAAAAAAAATGCGCGCAAAAGATACCCATGAACTGATGCGTGCTTGGGAAAATTATCACCGCGTCCTCTCTGGTGAAGCCCATCTGCGTCATATGCTCTTCCGCAAAGAGACGCGCTATCCCGGTTTCTACTACAACATGGACTACAATTTTGTCGATGAAGAGAACTGGAAATGCTTTGTCAACAGCCGTATTGATCCTAAAACCGGCGAATGGACAACCTTTAAGCGTGAGCATAAAGATCTCGTACCTAAGTAAGAAGAGTAATTCTGACCTCAAAATCTGATTTAATTTAAAAAAGCTGCACTTCTTCTATGGAGTGTGGCTTTTTTTGATTGCACTTTTTCGTCATCCTATACAGTGATCAGAGAACAAAGATATCCAGAACCTTTTACTCCTTTTCGATCCTGCGATCAAAGCTAAATTCCGATAACTTCTTGAGGTATCACATTAATCGCTAATTAAATCCAGCCCTAATATTTTTTACTCAGAACAAAGAATCACATCTCATCGCACACGATCGTCCGTTTTCTCTTTCGAATAACCTAAACAAAAAAAGCCAGAAAGGTTGCCCTTTCTGACTTTTTTTGTACCCGGAAAATAAACGCTTATAAATTTATCGTCGTGTTCTCAATGAAGCAACAGAAGTACCTGCATTATCTAATAGAGCAAAAAGACGACTAGCTTTTACACGAAAACGTGACATATATCGACGGGGAATACTTTCTGCTGAGGGTAATTTCACAGAGAGAGGATTCACCTGCTTATTAAAGACGCGCACTTCATAGTGAAGATGAGGTCCGGTTGCTGCTCCTGTGGAGCCCACAAATCCGATCACCTCGCCTTGGCGAACCCGCTGTCCTACAGAGAGCCCTTTAGCATAGCGCACCATATGTGCATAAGCGGTCGTATATTTCCGGTTATGACGCACCAGCACCAGATTACCAAAACTTCCCTTTCTTCCTTTGAAGATCACCCGACCATTACCGGCTGTACGAATGGGTGTTCCTGTCGGTGCGGCATAGTCGATCCCTTTATGGGCCCGGGTAAAACCAAACACCGGATGCTTACGACGGAGAGAAAAGTGTGAAGAGATGCGTGTAAAGTCAACCGGCGCCCGAATGAACATTTTCTGCACATTGCGTCCACTGGCATCATAGTAGCCTGTTTTGCCAGCGGGGTCAGTATAACGCGCCACACGGAACGTTTGACCACGATTGATAAACTCGGCGGCGACAATATCGCCATCACGCGATTTCTTCTGCTGGTGATACATCTCTTCGAAAACCACCGTGAAGCGGTCTCCAGAGCGAATATCCCGTGCAAAGTCGACATCCCACTCAAAGAGCCCCGGCAGTTTAACCGCCAAAGATTGAGAGAGCCCCGCTTTGCGTCCAGCCATATAGAGCGATCCTTCAACAATACCGGTCACGGTACGCAGACGGATGTTGTACTCTTTTTTCTCCATACGGGCAATGAAAGGATCTTCTGCACTCTGACGTGTCAGCCAGAAGATACGATCGCCAGCTAAAGGATAACGCAATCCTAGAAGCTTACCTGTGCTACCAAAAGCCAATCCCACAGAGCGACCAGGCTTCAGTTGCCGTGCCAGATCAAAAACAACCTTGGCAGAGCGCGCCACCTCCATGGAGGTGTTCAGAGGAACCCGTTGTCTAAACAGGAGGCGAGCAAGGTTATCCCCCCGTTGAACACTGGTTTCCACTTTGCTTGGCGCCCGACGGAACAGTTCCTGAGGCGGCAGTACCTTACCGGTAGAACGCGAACTCTTGGGCTTTTTAAAGCTCATGAGACTGCGAGCACCTTCGGCGACACGATGCTTCATCCGATCCAATACACGGACAGGATTTGGTGCGGGCTCAGCCACAGGCGGATAGCGTTTGGCAATCTGCACAGCAGCAGGCGGTGAACGTCTTTTCTCTACTGGTGCAACCTGGCCATCTTTACGGATAAGCTGGGCATGAAAAGCACCAGATTTTTTCACCCTCAAGCGTAGGGAGCGTCCATCCTGTACCGCATAGGTCAGCATACTCAAACGATCTTTAGGATCGAAGTAGAGCTTAACACGGTCACCAGGCTTTACCTTACGCGCCACATCAAAGACAGGACGCGCTGAGCGTGCTGCTAAAATAGCGGTCTTCAATGGTGCACCATGACGCTGTAGCACCTTTGAAAAGGTATCACCAGAACGTACCTGAGCCACCACTTCCCGTAAAATCGGTTTGACAGGTTGCGTACGATTCTCAACCTTGGGTGTCATGGGCTCCTGCTGTGATAAAAGAACCTGTTGCAGATACTCTTTCTGGCTGCTAACCGGTTGCGGTCGGCTGGAGAGCAGTGCCAGATCCCGCCTCTCGGTTGGATCAGGGGTTGGCATCTCTTCAACACGCACAGGTTCTTTTTCAGCCTTGGAAGAAGGCTCATCTCCTCCTTGAAGGATTAGTCGGACATATTCCGAAGCACCACTGGAACGTGTATCCGCTCCGAGCACTTGATGTATGGCCGCAATGGAAACAAAGGCGATGACACCGATCAGCGCCAGGCGTGGTTTTCTACGCGGTGGCGTGGGAGCATAACGCAAAGGGTATCTCTCCCGTCTTCCTGTTCGGGGAAGCTCTAAAGGTGCCGAGGGCCTTAAAGGTATAGGGCTATGTCTATTGGGTCCGGGTAACATGAGTCCTCACAAAAACAACGCTTAATAAAATCTTCAGGTCATCCGATCCTTGCTTACCGATCTTATAGTGCAACTATTGGACCGATATGCAAAAAAGTATCAGAAGTTCTCACCTGAAACATTTTCGCCTTACTTTTCAATGAGATTCATACCCCGAGAAATTCTAACTTGTTATCGTTCAAGATATATCACGCGCTTAAAGCACGTTATCCGTTAAATTTCTGACGCGGTTTAAAAAGTTGGCTTTACGACAAAGTGATGACAGCTTTTCACTGCATTCTTTGAGTTAAAAACTGTCTTTATGTTACAGTGTGATCCGCTCAGACTCAACCCCTAACGATCATTTTTGTCTTAAAGAGTTGATTTTTGTCTTAAGATCACACCAAATTAGTCCTCCATTCCAGGATTTAAGAGCGTTTGATAAAACGTTGGCTACGCGGCCCTAAGCCGCGTCGTACCTTTAATGCGCTCCTTTGTGAACGCAACAACTCTTGCGGAATCTCTTTTAAGAAGCGCGAAGGGATCGAGCGACGCAGTTCTCGAAAGACCCAGCGCTTTCTTGCCAATGAGAGCGAAAGTTTCCTCCTGGCCCGGGTAATCCCCACATAAGCCAAACGGCGCTCCTCTTCCAGACCTTCACGCCCTTCATCAAGGGCCAGCTTATGGGGAAGCAGATCCTCTTCGAGTCCTACTAAAAAAACGGTATCAAACTCCAGACCTTTGGCAGCATGCAGCGTGGAGACGGTCACCCCTTTTTGCAGATTATCTTTATCTGACTTACCAAAGTCTGACTCTAGGGCTGCCTCTTCGAGAAACACTTGCAGGTCACCATAACGCGACATCATGGTGGCCAGTTCGTTTAAGTTCTCTTTTTTATCCGCCGACTTCTCCTCTTTATCCAGATAGTCAAGATAGCCGGAGTGCTCAATCAGATAGTTTAGAACCTTATCCGGTGCATGGGGCTCTTTTTCTGAGAGCGCGCGTGCTGAATCAATCAGTTGGATAAATTCAACCATTTTTTTTCTCGCCGCCGCTCTTAAGTGGGTTCCCTCGGCAGCCTGACGCGACGCCGTCAATAACGATTCTCCCGTACCCGCCGCAATCTCGCGGATCACCTGAATGGCACTGGCACCCAATCCACGGCGCGGCACATTATAGATCCGTTCAAAGGCCATATCATCACGATCCGAGAGCGCCAGACGCAGATAAGCCACCGCATCACGCACCTCTGCGCGATCCATAAATCGTAATCCACCTACCAGATGATAAGGGATACCTGCTATAGAGAACGCCTCCTCAAAGGTTCGAGTCTGTCTGGAGGCACGGACTAAAACGGCAAAGCGATCATAATTGTCATCATCACACCAAACCGCAATACGGTCCGCCACATAACGGGCTTCATCTTCACCATTCTCTGCAATATAGAGATCAACCGGTTCTCCATCATCATCCTGCGTCCAGAGCGTCTTCTCCATGCGCCCTGAATTATTCTCAATCATGCCGCCTGCGGCCTGCAAAATATTGCCGGTGGAACGGTAGTTCTGTTCTAGACGGATTACACGAACCTGGGGGAAATCATCTTCGAAGCGCAAAATATTTTCAATACGTGCCCCCCGCCAACTATAGATCGATTGATCATCATCTCCCACCACACAGAGATGGCCATTATCCCCGGAGAGCGCCCGAATCCAGTCATACTGTACCGCATTAGTATCCTGATACTCATCCACCATAATATAAGGGAAGCGCTGTTGAAGCTGAGCTAAAATTTCAGGATGGGCATACCAGATCTTTAAGCTGTTTAAGAGCAGATCGCCAAAATCCATACAGTTGGCTTTGAGGAGTTCATCCTGATAGCGGCGATACATATCACGTACGCGTTCTAAATCACGCTTATAGCGCACATGCTCAAGGGTGAGATGATCCGGTCCTAGACCGTCATCTTTCCAACCGCCAATACTATAAGTCAGACGTTTTGGCGTCCAATAGTCACTCTTAAAGCTGAGTTCCTCACAGAGCCTTTTGAGTAACCGCTCCTGATCACCGCTATCAAGGATAATAAAGTTTTGATCATATCCCAGCTTATGCCCATACTCTCTTAGAAGGCGAGCACCAATCCCATGAAAGGTGCCGATCCAAAGATGACGCACTGGAGGCACCTCACACATGGAGAGCAATTCAACAGCGCGTTCACGCATCTCACGCGCGGCTTTATTGGTAAAAGTCACCGAAAGAATGGCATCGGGATAGACGCCTGAAAAAATCAGATAGGCTAAGCGGCGCGTCAATACCCGGGTCTTTCCAGAACCCGCACCCGCCAGAACCATCACCGGGCCATCCAGCGTAGTCACTGCTTCACGCTGTTTATCATTTAATCCATCCAGGAGTCTTTCATGCGCAGACAACTTTTTTCCCTTTTAAAAAAGTGCGTGATATTGAAAAAATATCACATTAAAGCACAAGAATGTCACATCAGTTCATTTGCTAAACAAAGTATTGTTTCATCTCTTCCTGTCAGAATCAAGGTTTTATTATCACTTAAATATCAAATAGATTACTCTATAAATCAATAAATTCTATCTTAAAATATAATATTCACACGATTGAAACAAAAAAACAGACGACCTTTTTTCTCTTTTAGGAACAAGAAGAACTTAATCTGAACAAAATTTAGATTATAGGATAATTATCTTTACTTATTCTTAAAGCAGGTTGCAACAAAAAAGAGACATATTACACAGATACATATAGTTCTAGCAAAAAAAGAGGCGCACCAACACGCCTCTTTCACGATCGTTCATCATTTTTTCTATATCAATAGAACTCAGATCTCTTCGCCGTCGGCCTCACGCTGCATGATCGCACGATTATAGGCCCGAATGCCATCATGATTGGTAATCACACCAAGTACTTCACGGGTATTATTCGCTGCGACCACTGGCAGTTGTTCCGCATCAGCCGAGCCCATACGCCGAAACGCATCAAAAAGATTATCTAACGGTGTTACTGTAATGACATCGCGGCTGGCAATATCTCGCACTAAAACCAGATCCTCCAGATCCTCAGAAAAGGCCACCTCACGCATATCCTGAAAAGAGACCACCCCTTTTAAGTTTCCCTGATCATCCACCACAATAAAGCTCTCATCCTTGGAGAAGGAGATGATCTCTTTAAACCGTCGCAGCGGCATGGTATCTGGAATCACCTCAAAATCTTTGCGCATTACCGCAGAAACCGTAATCTGTCGTAGAATATTGGACTCTCTTCCGGCACGCAGATCAATATTTTTCTTCCGCAGCGCTTTGGTATAGACCGAATCACGATAGACCTGATTGATCACCAGGGTAGCCACAATTGAGGAGACCATCAGTGCCAACATGATGCGATAGTCTCCGGTGAGCTCAAAGAGAATGAGAATCGAAGAGATGGGTGCGCCCAGAACCGAAGCGGCCATCGCCCCCATACCCACCAGCGCATATGCACCAGAGCCCGCCGATATTGCCGGAAAGAGGGCATGGGCATAGGTTCCAAAACCACCGCCCACCATGGCACCTAAAAAGAGGCTTGGTGTAAAAACACCGCCTGAAAATCCACTGCCTAAGGTGACCGAGGTGGCTAAAATTTTAATCACCACTAGAATCAGCATGATCGGTCCGGCCAACTGCTCTAAGAGGGCCGCATTCATGGTATCGTATCCCACCCCCATGATCTGAGGAAAAGTAATCGCGATACAACCCAGAACAAAACCACCAAAAATCGGCCGAAGATAGACAGGAATCGGCAGCTTAGCGGCCAGATCTTCCGCTTTAAAAAGCGTTTTCATAAAGATGATCCCGGTCAGACCACAAAGCACGCCCAAACCAACATAGGCGGGAATCTCCCAGACCGAGACCAGAGTGTAGTGCGGTACAATGAACGCGGGAAAATCTCCAAGATGCAACCGTGCAATCACCGTAGCGACCACCGAAGAGAGCACAATCGGACTGAAGGTCGCCAGACCATAATCGCCCAGAATCACTTCGAGCGCAAACATCACGCCGGCAATCGGTGCATTAAAGGATGCCGCAATGCCTGCCGCACCGCCACAGCCCACCATGGTACGCATATGCCGTTTAGACATATGGAGACGGGTACCAAACCATGAGGCCAATGTCGCTCCCAGATGGACGACAGGTCCCTCCCGACCAACCGAGCCACCACTACCAATGGAGAGTGAACAGGCCAACATCTTACCCAATCCATCTTTCAGGGGCATTTTACCCCCTTTCAAGGCGACCGCAGCCATCACTTCAGGTACGCCATGACCCCGCGAACCCGGAAAGAAAAAATGGACTAAAGGACCGACAAGCGCGCCACCGATCACAGGAATCAATAAAATCTGCCACCACTCCAAAGCCGCGACAATCTGTCCCACATTTTCGCCACCATCACCCATGAAAGCATGCTGGAACAGCTCGATTAAACGGCGAAAAAGAATGGCACCATAACCCACAATAATACCAATGACAATGGCAATCAGAGAGAGCACAATATGCTCATTGGCACCAATTCGATTGAATATCTTCCACATAAAAAGATACAGTCTTCAATTAAAGGCGTTAAGAAATATTCCGATCTTAAATAATATAACAGATCCCTGTTCTCAAAGCACCGTCTCTTCACTTAAGAATCTTTGCTTTTGGAGTTTTTTATGTTGCATTCTCTATCCAGATCCACACACAACAGAATCGAACCCTATTCTCAAGCACCAACAACCGCTGCGATTAAACCGCCAACACAATCCACAGAAACCACGGATTTGGTTGCACTCTCAAAGACGGCACTCAAACAGCACGCCACACGGTCTGCAAGCGCACTCATTGAGGAGATCATTCAATCGCATCAGCAACATGATCTGATGAACACTCTTTTTCACTCCCGCTTAGAGCCCATAAAAGTTGGTGACCTGCTCTCCCTTCCCGAAACCCTTTCAGGATGACGACAATTTTTCTGTCTTGCCTGATCAAAACAGTTATTTCTTCTTTGCTCTTTTCATCTTCTTCATTTTCGCATTCAGCTGTACCACTTCAACATTGAGCGCACGCAATCGTTTACTCATACTTAAAAGAATGCGCAACGCCAATGAGGGATCTTTCTGTACCGATTTTAAAAAGCGTGCCCGATCCATGGTTAAAACACGGGTTGGCCTTAAGGCACGAATCGAACTCGAGCGCGGCAGTTGATCAACACAGCCCATCTCACCAAAGACTTCATCCTTTCCTAAAACCGCCAAAGAGACCATATCGGAATTGGACAAGACCCCAACCGATTGATCCTGCACCAGAACTTCCACCTCACCCTCCAGGATGAAAAAGAGATCATCGGCATATTCACCCTGTTTAACAATAAATTCACCCGCTGCAAAAGTCTTTCCTAATTTTTTCTCTTGTTTTTTACTGAAAAGCATTATTTTTACTCTTATTTTGAGTCACGCCCATGTGGCGGATCAGGATTACGACGTAAAAGCGATACCAGCGCTTTAAAAAATTCAAAGAGCAGTCGCGCTAAAGCGCCAGGATGAAAAATATGGGCACTGATTTCGTGATAGGAGCCACTACCGGTAAACATATCCCAGAATGCCTTGCTGACATAGCGTTTTTCCTTGGCGGCATTGCGCTGCTCTTTTTT
>JBQGBW010000050.1:0-27778 GCA_052043475.1 Magnetococcales bacterium HHB-1 | reverse complement strand
CAGTAAATGTCGTTTTGTGATCCAAGGATCATCCTTGGCACCGCATTGAGGGCAAACAAACCCATCCGGCCATTTTAACCGGAGGAGGTATTCCCAGCATGCCTTCTCATCTGCAAATCGCTCTTCAAATTCCAGCATCGTGCGGGGATAATCGATACCACGAATGGGATAGTTTTGAATGTTCATCCAAATAGGATACATGATCCATCACTGGATTTAAATGGATAGGACTTGAGCTAAATGGATACCTAGTAGAAACAGTTGTTGCATTGCATGTTTAGGATCGATAATCTCACCATGGCTTTCATTCTTAAAGCAGAAAATTTGACTAAAACTTATCTGGAGCGTACGGCGATCAATGGGATATCCTTCTCCGTGCAAAAGGGGGCATGCTTTGGTCTGTTGGGACCAAATGGTGCGGGAAAGAGTACAACATTAAGATCGATTATTGGTTTAACGCCGCTGGATGGCGGACGATTGGAGATTTTTAATCAGCCTTTCTCTCTGGATGATCCTTCAATTAAGCAGCGTTTAGGGGTGGTGCCCCAGGAAAATGATCTGGATATTGACTTGAGTGTTTGGGAAAACCTGTTGGTTTATGGGCGCTATTTTGGTTTAAAAGATAAGGTGCTGCATGAAAAAATTCCTGATCTGTTAAAATTTGCACAGCTAACTGGGCGGGAGAAGTGTGCTGTTCGTGCACTCTCTGGTGGCATGCAGCGCCGTCTGGCGATTGCACGAAGCTTGATTGCCGATCCTGAGTTGGTGATCTTAGATGAGCCCACCACCGGTCTTGATCCCCAGGCACGGCATCTGATCTGGCAGCGGTTACGGGAGTTAAAAGCCACCAAGGTGACGCTGATTCTTACCACACACTATATGGAAGAAGCCGCACAGCTTTGTGATTTTCTGGTGATTATGGAGGAGGGTAAGATTCTTGCCTCAGGTACACCTCAGGATCTGATAAAAGATCATGTGGCACCAGAGGTGATCGAAATTCGTGGAGCGATCGATCAAATTCAACCGCGACAGATGACAAATGGACATTTGGAGAAGATCGGTGATACGCTCTTTTGTCGTACTAAAGAGGCCGCGCCCATGATTGCGATACTGCAAAATCTTCCAGGGGTCACCTATCTGCATCGGCCTGCAAACCTAGAAGATGTTTTTCTTAAATTAACCGGTCGGGAACTCAAGGATTAGGCTATGCATGGTGAGATGGAGAAGAAGTGCGCCACAGTCATGATTGTCGATGACATGCCCAGCAATATTAAAACATTGATGGCGATTTTAGCGGAGGACTATGATCTTCTGGTCGCCAAAGAGGGCGTGAAGGCACTGGAGCTGATAACTAAAAAGGATGTGGATCTGATTCTTCTTGATGTGGTGATGCCACAGATGGATGGTTATGAGGTGTGTCGTCGTCTGAAGGAGAATGTCTCAACGAAAGATATTCCTGTGATCTTTGTCACGGCAAAAAATGAGGTGGAAGATGAAACCTTAGCTCTCTCTTTAGGTGCGGTGGATTTTCTGACAAAACCGGTGAGCCCTCCTGTGGTGAAAGCACGGGTGAAGACCCATTTGGGATTAAAAGCCGCACGTGAAGCGCTGGAGGTGCAGAGGCAGATCTTAGAGAAGCAGAATCAGGAGTTGGTTAAAGCCAACGCACTGCGTGAAGAGGTGGACCGGATTATGCGCCACGATCTGAAATCTCCTCTGAATGCCATTATTGGTTTTTCTGACTTTCTCAGTGCCACGATGGAACTTGATGATGAGCAGATGGATATGATGCAGGCGATTACGGATTCAGGCTATCGTCTGCTGGATATGATCAATCTCTCTTTAGATCTCTATAAGATGGAGACCGGAAGTTACAGTTTAAATCCTCAGCAGGTCGATCTCTTGAATGTTATTAAGAAGGTCTGTGATGGCGTTAAAAATCTCTCTGAGGTGCGAGAGGTGGATATTGTGATCACAGTCAATGGTCTTCTGCCGACAGATGAGACGCCGTTTGATATTTTAGGAGAAGAACTGCTCTGCTATTCGATGTTGAATAATCTGTTGAAGAATGCGTTGGAAGCGTCTCCGTGTGGTGAAACAGTCAAGATTGCTCTAAATCATGGGGTGAATGAAGCCAATGCAGAGATTATCATTCACAATCAGGGGGCTGTTCCAGAAGCCATTCGTACACGGTTTTTTGAAAAATATGTGACCTTTGGTAAACAGAAAGGGACAGGCTTAGGCACATATTCCGCAAAATTGATGGCTGAGGTTCAAAAGGGAAAAATTACCTTATCGACTTCAGAAGATACGGGCACTTTTGTACATCTTAATCTATTGAGTGCTTAAAAGGTGATCTTTGTTTTAAGAATCTCCTCACCATGAGTAATCTTTATATCTATTTTTAGGATAAATAGGTGGGGAATGCTGTTCTGAGGAATTTTACTGGCATCTTTTTCTGTGCAGACCAATTTTGCATTGTGTTCTCTCGCCTGTTTGATCAGTTGATCGAGTTCATGAGATCGCCATTGATGATGATCAGGATAGGCGTGGTGTTGCAGTGGCGTGATGGCAAGAGATTTAAGCGTATTGGGAAAGGTTTCGGGATCTGCAAGGGCCGAGAAGGCGATGATGGGTTGAGCGTTGAGGTGATCTAAGGGATAGATCTCTTTTGTGTTGTGGTCCTGCCAACCGTGGGGTTGGTGTTGTGCAGTAATGATCGACTGATTGAGTTGTTGGGCTCTTAAACGTTTTTTGGTTTGATGGATTGTTTGTGTATTATTTGCCCGTGTCAGGATAATAAGGTCCGCCGCTTTGAGAGCTTTGGGATACTCTCTTAAGGGGCCGGCGGGAAGAATGTAGCCATTACCAAAAGGGTATTGGCAGTCTAAGAGTACAATATTACAGTCTCTGGCGACGGCAAGATGCTGAAAAGCATCATCCATAAGAATCACTTCGCTGTGAAAATGGTCTTGTGCATAGGCGATGGTTAACCGACGTTTTGCACCAGTAAGTACGGCAACTCCAGGAAGACGTTTTGCCAATAGATAGGCTTCATCAGACGCATAGGGCGGTGTGCAATGGATCTGTTTGAGATCGGATACCACAGTCACCGGTTCTTTGGATTGTTGGCCATAACCACGGCTGACAATGGCCACATTCTTTCCTTGATTTTGTAGATACTTGGCCAGCCAGAGGGTAAAGGGGGTTTTACCCGTACCACCAGCAGTGAGATTGCCAATACTGATGACATGCGCTTTGGAACGGTATATTTTTAAGTGGTTTTGACGATAGAGTTGGCGCCTGCGCGATTGAATGAGACCATAGAGTTTTCCCACAGGGGTTAAGAGGTTAAAGAGTGTTTTTTCAAGCCATCTTGTGGGTCGTACCTGGCCGGTAAACAGTTGATGGCGGCGTTGTGGTGAGATCATCGGTCACTATCCATAATAAAAATCAGAGGTCTTTATATCGCTGTTTGGTGGATACCAGTAGAGCTTTTAAAGCGTAAGCCTTTGCAGCCCAATGCTCTTTTTGCTTTTTTGTGTTTACGTTTTATGATATCTTCACCCTTCAATTGTATCTTATTTTTAAGTATTTGCAATTTTAAGTAGAAGGGCCTATCTGTTATGGAGATATATCGCTGCAAGAACCAGCGTCTGAAGGAGGCTTGGCGTAATCTTTATCATGCTTCTCAAGTAAATGGGTTACCTGATGCCGCAAAAAACTTGCTGCTTTTCTACTCTGTTGAATGTGGTCTAAAACATCTGCTTATCCATAAGAATCGTTGGTGCTTTTGTCCGCGAGGATTTCATGCGTCAAGCCATTGATCCATGCAGTCATAAAAAGGTGGCTGAAATGATAAAAGAGAATCAGCCGCTCAAAGAAGTTTTTGATAAAATAATTACTTATAATCGCTCTCAAGATAAGCCTCTTAAATCACTCTGTTCTGTGCAGGAGCTTTCATCCTGCGGACTCTCTGAAGAGAATCTGAAAGTTTTGGTGAAAAATGGTGTTGTTTCTTACGAAAAGGATTTTAGCCAATATTCCTTTTCTCCGATTTTTTGTGCAGGTCTTAATATTAAAAGGTAGCTAACGGTTTAATCAGACTTTTTATAATGGTGACAGATTGCATTGATAGTACGGTCCAGTGCACCTTGATTATTGAGTAGTGCCTGATGGGCTTTTTCTCCCATTGTTGTTCTTAAATCTTGATCTAAAAGCAGTTTCTGTAGTGCCTCTTTCATCTCCTGTGCAGAAGCGACCTGAATACCGCCTTGTGCGTTGAGAATCTGTTGGACGGCATCGGTAAAGTTAAACATATGGGGGCCAAAAATTGGTGCAATCGACCAGGAGGCGGGTTCAAGCAGATTCTGCCCACCATGGGGAATAAGACTGCCACCGATGGTAACAACGGTGGCTAAACTGTAGAGCTGTTTTAACCAACCCACCTCATCAATGAGTAGGACATCCTGACTCCAGGTACTTTTTTTGGCGGTGATGTGGGAGAAAAGATCGGTAGATAGATTTTCATTCTGTAACAGGGATAAGAGTGCGGGGGCACGCTCAGGATGACGGGGCACAAGAATCCATTTTAGGGTTGGAAATTTCTTTTTTAACGCTTTAAAAAGAGGAATAAGCTGTTCCTCTTCACCGGGATGGGTACTGGCTGCCAGCCAGACGGTTCTAGGATCGGGTGTGATATGCTGGTGGAGTGCAGCCATGGCTTGAGGAGAGGGTTTTTTTGCGGCTTGATCATACTTAATATTACCCATCACCTGACAACATTGCGGGTTGGATAAGAGCGGCCGCAGACGTTTAGCATCTGCATTGGATTGCATCGCGGCTAAGGTGATCGGTTTAAGAAAGGTGCGCATGGGATAGCGTAGACGATGATAGCCTTTTGAGGAGCGTTCTGAGAGACGGCCATTGACTAAGATGATCGGTGCTTTTTTTCGATGGGCCGCAGAGAATAGCGCGGGCCAGAGTTCTGTCTCCATCACAATCAATGTTTGCAGATCAATGCGTTTGATCACACGCCAGACAATCCAGTAGAGATCGATGGGAAGATAGATATAAAAATCAGCATCCAAATTCTCTTTTGCGACCTTCTGGCCTGTTTTTGTGACGGTAGAGACAATCAGTAGATGTTCGGGATAGTGTTGACGGAGTTTTTTAACAAGGGATATCGCGGCTAAAGTTTCTCCCACAGAGACTGCATGTAACCATAAACAGGGTCTGTTTTTTGTGGCAGACCAGAATGTATCGGGATGAATACCTAACCGGGATTTGAGCGTACCTTGATATTTTTCCTGGGTAAAAAAACGCCACAACCAGAAGGGCAGTGTTAAAAGCAGCAGCAGCAGAAAGAGGGCATGATAGAGCCAGAGGAAAAACATGCATGAATACCCTTAAAAAAGGCAGAAAAAAAAGCAATCCCAAGCGTAGCAGGATTGCTTTAAAAAGGGTATGGCTTGTTTTAAGCTTTAGCTTTCTGTTTTCTGATTGCCCGAAGGATCGGCAAACTTATCATTGAGGTTCTGGACGTAGTTATCGGTATCCTTAAGAACATTCTCAATGATCGATTTGGTTTTACCTCCCCAACCAACCGTGGTACGACGGAAGATACTTCTCCAGGGAGTTTGAGTGATTTTGGTGAAGCCTTTTTTGACGTACTCTCTCAGTTCTGGATCGTCACTCTCTCTTAGAAAACGGCTCATGATGCGTTTGGCAGACCATTTTCTAAAGAGAAAGTGGATATAAACCAGACTGGTCACAGCCGTTGCCGTACCCATAATATGGAGCCACCAGGAGAGACCGAACGCTTGACCATCACCGAAGGGAGAGACAATATGCTCTAAAGATTGCATAACGGTCATATTGGAGTTAGCAATGATAAAGCTGAAGATGACCAGAATAAGGCCCATGACAAAGGTATCGGAGATTAAGACACTTTTTCGCCATTGCTTAAGGAGGTTCTCCAGTGTGGGAACCACTTCATCGCGCATCAGGCGGGCGGTATGTTCTAAAACAGTAATGATACGATAGGCCCGTTCAACTTCAACGCGATCAATACGCTCTTTAATCGCTTGTAAGTCTTCTGCGCGTTTGGCCTGAAAACGTTCTCTTACGGTATCATCTGCGATTGGATTGGCCACATCGGGATTATAGATCTGGAAAAAGCGTCCAGCGGTTAAACCGGATTGGGCCAGGGAGCGTTGCCAGGCGGCGACCACCTCTTCAAGATTATCCTCTTGGGCTGTACAGTCGATCTGGTTTAAGATAAAGAGGAATTTATTGGAGTCGGCGCGGTGGATTGTTTTTGCCACCAGATGATCAAGGGTATCTTTCATGGCGCCAGGCTCAGGATGGCGTGCATCAAAGAAGACCAGAATCAGATCGGAGAGATCCATGATATGTTCGGTGATCCGCAGGGTGGAGGTGCGTTGATCATCGGCATCAAATCCTGGGGAGTCGATGAGAATTTTTCCGCGCAACTTCTCAGTAGGGCAGCTTTTCAGTTGCAGATAGGAGTCAATTCTTTTACCCTCTCCAGCAGCAACCCGTTCGAGATCCTGGCTGATCTGGTAGAATGGAAAGCGGGGATCAGCATCCAGTGCTAGTCCAGGGAGTGTGCGCACTTCACGCTCTTTACTAAAGCAGATCACCGTAAATTTATCATCGACGGCCTGATTTCCTGAGCGTTGAATGGGAATTTTAAGAAAGCTGTTGATAAAGGATGATTTACCCGCTGAGAATGTTCCCAATACCGAGACCATCGGCCACCAGGGTACGCGGGTAGCGAAGGATTCGTGGCGGTGGAGTAGGCCAAGCCGATAGGCGGCGATATCCAATTGACGGAAACCTTGAACGACCTCAAGAAGAACCGGATTCTCTTGTGTTAAATGCTCTTCAAGATTATTTAAACGTCTTTCCAATTGTGGTGTCGATTTCATTAAAGCTCCCCCAAATCACAGCGATATGGATCATATAGAATAAATTTTTGTCTAAAGATATTAAGAATACAGCAAACAAAACAAAAAGCGTACAGTTAATTTGCAATATCAAGGAGATTTCATGGCCAGTCATACAATCACCATGATTGATAATCGCAGCGGAAAGCGGGTTGAACTGCCGATTATTGAGGGCAAAGAGGGGCCTTCAGTGGTTGATATTTCCCGTTTTTATGCTGATTTTGGTCTGTTTACACTCGATCCAGGATTTCGCTCCACCGCCTCATGTGAGAGCAAAATTACCTTCATCGATGGGGAAAAAGGCATCTTGCTCTACCGGGGCTATCCCATTGAGCAGTTGGCTGCCAAAAGCAATTATCTGGAGGTGTGTTATCTGCTGATGTTTGGTGAATTGCCTTCAAAAGATGAATTTCTAGTGTATGAGCGCCATGTGACTGAGCACACCATGGTGCATGAGCAGCTTTTAAATCTTTACCGTGGTTATCGTCGGGATGCCCATCCGATGGCGATTATGGTGGGGGTGATCGGCGCACTCTCCGCTTTTTATCATGACTCTCTGGATATTCATGATCCAAGACACCGGGAGATCTCCGCTTTTCGTCTTATTGCAAAAACACCAACCATTGCGGCGGCCTCCTATAAATATTCGATTGGACAGCCGTTTATTTACCCTCAAAATGAGCTGGGCTATGCAGAAAATTTTCTCCATATGCTCTTTTCTGTACCCACTGAAGAGCGGAAAGTCTCTCCTGTATTAGCGCGTGCGATGGATCGTATTCTGATTCTGCATGCCGATCATGAACAGAATGCTTCCACCTCGACAGTGCGTTTGGCGGGCTCTTCGCAGGCCAATCCTTTTGCGGCGGCTTCAGCAGGAATTGGTGCCTTGTGGGGACCAGCACATGGCGGTGCCAATGAGGCGGTATTGCGTATGTTGGCTGAAATCGGTTCGGAGGATAGGATCGATGAATATATTAAAAAAGCCAAAGATCCTAAAGATCCCTTTCGATTAATGGGGTTTGGTCATCGGGTCTATAAAAATTATGATCCCAGGGCGCGTTTTTTACGGGAATCCGCCCATGAGGTGCTTGAGGAGGTGGGTAAGGCGAATGATCCACTCTTTAAGATGGCGTTAAAGTTAGAAAAAATTGCCTTAGAAGATCCCTATTTTGTGGAAAAACGGCTCTATCCCAATGTGGATTTCTACTCAGGGATTATTCTTTCCGCTATGGGCATTCCAACCCAGATGTTTACGGTGATCTTTGCGGTAGGACGTATGGTGGGATGGGTGAGCCAGTGGATGGAGATGATCTCTGAGAAGGGGCAATCCATCGGTCGGCCACGACAACTCTATACGGGAGAGAAAGCACGGGATTATCTGCCACTGGAACAGCGGTAAAGTGACTGGATTTTGATTTTAAAAAGGGCATTCAATTGCCCTTTTTAAATACCTATAATGTATATTGAAGATATTGGTCAGGAGAAGGGGCTTTCTGAAAAAAATATGTTTTTTCTAAAATAAGACAAGTGATTCGTTGATATTTAAAATGTTTCTTTTATTGTAAAACGGTCTTTTTTAGTTTTATTTTGATGAATTTTGATAAATTTATATAATTTTTTATTATATTTTTGATTGCTACTGATTGACAGTGGATTATTCAATCGATAAGATTAAGCGTGATTTTGATCAATTATTCTCTAAATACAAAAAAACAAGAAAGAGGGGAAGTTCTTATGAACAGACTGACCGCTATTCTCGCTATGGCGATTTTAGCTTTTACGGGTTGCACAACGGCACAAACCGGTAAAGAGATGAAGGCAGAAGGCCCTGCTTTTGAAACGTATAAGAATATTGTTGAATTTGATACCGTTAAGGAACAAGCCGTTATTCCTCGTAAGGATAATGTGCTCATTATTGATGCGCGTCCCAAGAGAAAATTTGCGAAAGGACACATCCCTGTTGCGATCAATATCTCCAATTCTCAGTTTGACAAACAGCGTGATCAGCTGCCCAAAAACAAAGATCAGCTGATTATCTACTATTGTGGTGGTGTCAAATGCCCATTAAGCCATAAATCGGCGCGTGCTGCCGAAGCTTTGGGTTATACCAATGTTCAGGTCTACTCGGCGGGTTATCCTGACTGGGTGAAGAATGGCGGCTATCCTGGCGTGACGGCGGCTTATGTTAAAAAGGCGGTGAGCAACGGTGCGACTGTTGTCGATGCACGTCCCCCCCGAAAATATAAGAAGGGACACGTTGATGGTGCGATCAATATTTCGGTCACCCGCTTCGATAAACAGAAAGCACTTCTACCCTCAGCTAAAGATGCTGAACTGATTTTCTATTGCGGTGGCTATAAATGTCCTTTAAGCCAAAAGGTGGCGGATAAGGTAAAAGCGCTGGGTTACACCAATATCAAGCTTTTTCAGGCAGGCTATCCAGGATGGAAAGCGATGGCTGATCAGTAATATCTGAAAAAAGAGCCGGTCCATTGCGACCGGCTCTTTTTTAATGATTTCAAGGAGATATAAGTATGAAAATGACGCAATGGTATTCCAGACTTTTTCTGATTGCGCTCTTTATTCTCGTGCCTCTATGGACACTCCATGCCGAACAATCTCCCGTTGTTGAAGAGGGGCCTGATGAAGGGATGATCACCATGGCCTCCTTTGATCATCTGATTCGGAATCATTCTAATGCATTCTACTGGTATGATGTGCGTGATCGTGAAGAGGTGAAAGCAGATGGGACTTTCTCTAAAGCGGTGGTTGTTCCTGTTGAAGAGATCGAAGCCAAAGCGGATCAGCTTCCTACCGATAAACCTATTATCTTCTTCTGTTCTACCGGTGCGCGCTCAGGAGAAGCCTATGATCTGGTCATGGAGAAGCGGCAGGATCTCAAACTCTACTTCTTAGAAGCTTCTGCAACTTTTCATAATAAAGAGATTCCTGTTTTAAGTCCGGCAGAATAATCAAGATTCCTTAATAGAAGAGTTAACTTAATTTTGCGCAGGGGAGGTGTCGGTAATCATGCGTCGTTTGGATTACCTTATACTCATTCCAATCATTCTATTGCTGCTTCTCCCCTCACCGAGTGGTGCTCTGCCTGGTGGAGAGAAGAGATCAACGGCTGGCCATCATACATTTTCTCAACTGAAAGGCCCTTTTAACAGTGGTCCCGAAGTGACCCAAGCCTGTCTCTCCTGCCATACATATGCTGGCGAACAGGTTCGATCCAGCCAGCATTGGCGTTGGCTTTATCATAATGATGCCACAGGACAGACGTTGGGTAAGCGCAATGTGATCAATAATTATTGTATTGCGGCGATGCCAAACATCGCAACCTGTTCTCTTTGTCATGTAGGCTATGGTTGGAATGATGATCGCTTTGATTTCAGTCAGGATAACAATGTTGATTGTCTGGTCTGTCACGAACAGACGGGCAAATATATGCGGCAAGAACTGCTTTCTCCTCAAAAACGACGTCCTAAACTGGAAAAGTTTGCGCAGAGTGTAGGATTAACTTCCCGTCGTAACTGCGGCGTCTGCCACTTCTCTGGTGGTGGTGGAAAAGCGGTGAAACATGGCGATATCGATCCCTCTTTGATTCATGCTGATTTTTTTGTTGATGTTCATATGGAAGGGGATGGTCTCAACTTCTCCTGCGCGACCTGCCACACCTTTGATCAACATCGACCAGGAGGAAGCCGTTATCAGGCCACGGTGGATCAGGTTCAAAGTGCCGTCATTCCTGGTCAGAAAAAAACGACCACCCGCGTCTCCTGTCGTAACTGTCATGGTGGAAAGCCCCATAAAACAGACCGTCTGTTAAATCAGCATACCAGTAAATTGGCTTGCCAGACCTGTCATATTCCCGAATTTTCCCGTGGAGACTACGCCACAAAAACCTGGTGGGACTGGTCCACAGCCGGGCAGTTAGGAGCGGATGGCCAACCCATCAGTAAAGTGGATCAACAGGGCTACGAAATTTATAACTCCAAAAAAGGTGACTTCCGTTGGGAGAAACATGTCACGCCCTCTTACCGCTGGTTTAATGGGACGATCACCTATACGCTGTTGGGGGAGAAGATTGATCCAACAGGGATTGTCTCTATCAATCGTCTTCATGGCACTGGGGATGACTCTGCATCACGTATCTGGCCTTTTAAGATTATGCGCGGAAAACAGCCTTATGATACGGTTTATAATACGCTTCTTGCACCAGCAACCTCTGGTGAGAAAGGGTATTGGAAAACGTTTGATTGGACCGATGCCATCACCCGTGGTATGAAAGCGGTAAAACAACCCTTTAGTGGTCAACACGGTTTTGTTGAAACAGAGATGTTTTGGCCAATCAACCATATGGTTGCTCCAAGCGAAGAGACGGTGGCCTGCGGTGACTGTCATCAGCAAGGGGGGCGCTTAGACGAGATTGATGGGATCTATATTCCCGGAAGAGATCAACTCTCCTGGGTTGAGATTCCGGGGCGGGGATTTGTTCTGTTGATGCTGGCTTTGGTGGGAATTCATCTGCTTGCACGGCTGATTCTTCGCCGAAAAGCGGGTGGTGTGGACGTCATTTCTCAGCCTAAGGAGAAGGTTTATCTCTTTAAAAGATTTGAAAGGTTCTGGCACTGGAGTCAGGCTGTTCTGATCGGTCTTCTGATCGCTACTGGATTTGAGATCCATGGTGCACTGTTTGGTCTGGGATTTGAGAATGCGGTAAACTGGCATACAGGATCGGCCTTCTCACTATTGGTCCTCTGGATTTTTGCAATTTTCTGGCATCTCACCACCGGAGAGTGGCGCCACTATCAGCCCTCTTTTAAACGACTGAATAGTATACTCACCTACTATCTGAAGGACTTTTTCCAGGCCAAGCCCCATCCATTCCGGCCATCCACACAGTTTAAACACAATCCATTACAGCGTCTGGCCTATTTTGGTTTTAAAATCTTTCTCTCTCCTCTGCTCTGGATTACTGGATTGCTCTACTATTTTTATGGTGCATGGATGGGCGGTGCGCTTGCAGCGTGGATCAACCTTGAACAGGTCGCGGGTTTGCATACCTTGATGGCTTATTTTCTGGTTGGATTTCTCATTGTTCATCTCTATATGATCACCACAGGACATACGCTCTGGAATCAAACCAAAGCCATGATTACCGGTTGGCATGATTTAGAAGGAGAGGATAAGCTTAAGGAGCAGGATAAATGAGTATGCCCTCCTCTTTAAATCGCCGACAACTGCTGCTTATGGGATCGCTACTGGTTTTTGCAGGCATTCTTCCAGATCATAGCCAGGCCAGCAGGCGTGCAGCACGCCAATTGATTGCACAGCTTACGGGTCAGAAAAAGCCAACCAAAGGCGGTATCTCAATTGAGTTGCCGCCAGTTACGGATCAGGCTGATTTTGTCCCTGTTCGTGTGCGCATTGAAACCTTGATGCAAGGGGACGACTTTGTTAAAAGCATTCATTTAGCTGCGGAGGGAAATCCAGAGCCCCATCTTGCCTCATTTCATTTTTCTAAAGGATGCTCCCGTGCTGAAGTACGGACTAAAATTCGTCTGGTTAAATCTCAGATGATTATCGCGGCCGCCGTCTTTGCGGATGGACGGGTTAAAATAGCCAAAAAACGGGGAAAGATATCAACAGGCCCAGGAGGGTGTGGATGATGAAAGAAGTGGATCAATCCCGTAATCTTCACCTTCATCTGCCACGTCAGATTAACAAAGGGGAAGAGATTGAAATTAAGGCCAAACTTTCTCATTCCATGGAGAATGGTTGGCGAAAAGATGCCGATGGAAAAAGGATTCCTGCCAATCAGGTTACTCTTTTTACTTGTTATTTTAATCAACAGGAGATATTTCGTGCCAAACTAGGTGCTGGAATCTCTCCTGATCCCTATATTGCTTTCTTTTTTAAACCCAACCAGAGTGGTCTTATTCAAGTCAGGTGGTTACAAAGTGATAAAAAAGAGTTTATCCAGAGTGCCAAAATCAAGGTGATCTGAAACCGCCTTTGTATCCTACCAAAACAGCGATAACACGAATGGATTTCTATTAAAAAAGGGTGTTTGGGATGTTCTGTTGCTGAAATATTGACAGGGGAGCTGACCTGTTTTGCGTGATTTAGGAAACTTGAAATAATGTAATAAATAAAGAAAGCGTCGCTTTAAGTGGCGCTTTTTTTATTTGGGCTTTCGGGTCTTAAGAGCGCCTTTAAGGTAGGAGACTTTGTCTCCTACCTTAAGGTCTGTGTTGTGATCAACAGGATCAATCGATAAACCCTTTTGCTTTAAGCATTCGGGTCAGTCGATTAAGATCGGTGCGGATTTTTTCAATATTTTCCTGGCTGTCTTTAGGAAAATTGAGCAGAAGATCGTGAATATCCTGGAGCAGTGATTTCTGTATTGCAGGAATTGTAAATGTTGTTGTGGTTTGATTCTCCTTAGCCGTACTATAACAGATGCGCATTGATATTTGACCACTCTGATACTCGGTAATCCGGCCTCGAAGCGCTTTAAATACGCCTTCAACAAGAATAAGTCCAGGTTGATCAGTAATTGAAGCGAGGGTGTACCACTGCTCACCATCAACAGTGCCTTCGAGCTGTACTGTAGCGCGAAAATGGCCAAAAATTTCTAAAGAGTGTGATCCTCCTCCATACCCTTGATGCATGGGTAGATGATGCGCTTGTGCGATTCCTTCTTTTTTTTGTTGTATGATCAGTGGAACCAGGTGGAGTGTCATGCCTGTTTTTCCTGCACTGTTGAGATCTCCTGCCAGAAGAGCAATAACTCAGAGAGTGGCATCTCTTCTGAGGGGGGATTCATCCCCTGTTTATGAATATCCTCTTTCAGGGCTTCAAGGAGTTTTTTCTCCAGAAGTTCAGGCTTTTGGTTTTTACGGGCGGGCACACCTAACTGTTTGAGCAGTTTTTGTGCATCCATTACAGTAAGATCACAGTGGGGCAGTCTGGTCTCTTTAAGCGTTGTTGTGCCTGTTTTTGGGTTGGTCTGTTGGCTGTGTTGTTTTTTTTGAGATTCCTGGGCTTGTTGTAGAACCTGACAATCTTGGGAAGAGAGTCCGGTATTTGCCAGACGATCTTCGTGGCGTGCACCATAGATATATTCAACCACAGGAATCGATAGTGTGGGGTGGATACCATATTTCCCCTTTAAGCGATCCCACTCTTCGAAGGTATCCATCTCTAGAATGTCATTAAAACCTAAATCCGGCAGATCATTTTCGACGAACCGGACATTTTGTTCACCATGCAGCGCTTTAAGTAATAAAACTTCGTGCTGATAGACAACCATCGGAACACTATCCATAATGCCACGATTAACAATGGTGAGAACCCGTTTGCTCTTGATTGATGCCATAATGAACTCCTGTGCACTTTAAGAACGTGCATTGAGACCTTAAGCCTCGTTTTGATTTTAAGTACCCATTTTGGATTTTTGCGTGACAGAACCATGCTTTCGGCTCTATCCTTTGCGATTATAAGGTGCTAGAGGGTATCCTTGGTTTGAACCATTCCTTTTTTTTAGAGAAATGTTGGCTAAAATGTCACGCGACACCACGATTACAATCTTGATTGTTGAAGATAGCCGGGTGCAGGCTTTCTACTTAAAGCGGATGCTGACCGAGGCGGGTTATCGTGTGCTTATGGCGGCGGATGGTCAGGAGGGGTTATCTTTGGCATCGACACCAGGGCTTGCTTTGATTCTCAGTGATATCAATATGCCCAAGATGAATGGCTATGCGATGTGTCTGAAGATTAAGACCACACCAGAGCTAATGAATATACCGGTGGTGTTGCTCTCAGAACTTTCAAGTATGGATGATATTTTTCAGGGATTAGAGTCAAAAGCGGATGGTTATATTTTAAAGCCCTATGATCGTGAAGAGATTCTGGCAAAAATTGTTGAAATTCTACAATTTCCTCCTCCGATCGTCGCAGCACAGAAACCGGTGATGGTTTCTGTTTCTGAGAAGCCGCGCCAACTGCACTGTACAAGGGAGCAGATTGCCCATTTTTTAGTTTCGATCTACGGGCGCATGTTACAGAAAAATCAGCAACTCGAGGAGGCGCATCTGCAACTTAGGCTCAGTAATGAGAAACTGATGCACTCGGAGAAGGATCTGAAGCAGAACTACTGGTCTTTGGTACAGACGGTACCGGATATTATCTATCAATTGGATGATGAGGGGCGTTTTGTCTTTGTCAATAATGCGATCGAAAAATTAGGTTACGATTGTGATACATTGATTGGTAAACATTTTAGTACCATCATCGATGATGATCAGATTACTGAAATCAGCCGTGACCATTTTTTGCAACAGATTAAACGGGATGGAAATATCCCTGAAACGCCCCCTAAACTTTTTGATGAGCGCCGTAGTGGCCAGCGTAAGACCACCGACTTAGAAGTACGGATAAAATATCGTCTTAAATCAGAGCGGGGCGTTGAACGGACCTCGCTGATGCAGATGAGCAGCATGCGTATTCTTCCCTGTGAGGTGAACAGCGCGGGCCTCTCTGATCCTGAGGAGCGAACCCGGGGACATGGGCAGGTGGGCACGGTGGGTGTCATTCGGGATATGAGTGCGCGTAAGGCGGCCGAAGAGGCGTTAGAGAAGATCAATTGGCAGCTTAAAGAGAGTGAACAGCGGGCAGCGGAAGCGAGTCGCGCGAAGAGTGAGTTTTTAGCCAACATGAGCCATGAGATCCGTACGCCGATGAATGCCATTGTGGGTTTTACTGATCTAGCGCGACAGCAGCGTGATCTTTCACCAAAAATGGTTGATTATCTGTATAAAATTAAAACATCCAGCCTCTCTCTTTTGCGTTTGATCAATGATATTCTCGACTTCTCAAAGATTGAAGCAGGAAAGCTGGATATGGAGATGGGTGAATTCCAGATCCATGATGTTTTTCATCAGTTGGCGACCCTATTGCGTCAGAGTGCTTTAGAGAAGGGGTTGGATCTTCAGTTCTGGATTGCACCGGATGTCCCTTCACGCTTGCAAGGTGATGCATTACGCTTAGGCCAGGTGTTAACCAATTTAATCTCTAATGCGATTAAGTTTACACATACAGGTGGTGTGAATATTACCGTGGAACGGAAGAAAGTTACGGTTGCTGAAGATAAAGTTGAACTCGATTTTTATGTACAGGATACCGGCATTGGTTTAACAAAGGATCAGATTTCGCGTCTTTTTAAACCTTTTACACAGGCGGATAGCTCAGTTACCCGGAATTATGGTGGCACCGGTTTGGGGTTAACGATCTGTAAGCGCCTGGTTGAGATGATGGGGGGCGATATCTCTGTCTCCAGTGACTTAAATCAGGGGAGTTGTTTTACGTTTTCAGCACGGTTTACGCTTAAGAATCAGGATGAAAAGGCTTCTCAAGCATCTCTTTATCCTTTATGTCATGATAAAAACATTATGGTGGTTGATGACTCTCCAGAAGCGCTGGACCTGATCCAATCTATTTTGGTAGACTTTCCTTGTACGGTAACCGTCGCAGATTCGGGGGGCAAAGCGCTTGCTTTGATCGAGGATGATTTAAGCTATGATCTGGTGATTCTGGATTGGAAAATGCCGCTGATGGATGGTATTGAGGTGGTCCAGAAAATGAAGGCGCGTTATGCAAAAGAGGATGTTTTGCCACCAAAAATATTAATGTTAACCGCTTTTGGCCATGAGGAGGTGCGTCTTCAGGCAAGGGAGGTGGGTGTTGAGGCGTTTATGACCAAACCGGTAAATATTGCGCTCTTCTTCGAAACGTTATCTCATCTGTTTGATGCCAATTATCAGCATGCCGTACCCCTTGTTGAGGTGAAAAAAGCAGCAATACCTCATCTGGATCATGCTTTTGATGGTACACAGATTCTCTTGGCTGAGGATAATGAGATTAATCAGCAGGTTGCTAAAGAGATGCTGCATCGTTTAGGCTGTTCTGTAACCGTGGTCGATAATGGTTTGGAGGCGGTGGAGAAACTTAAGACCCACGGCATACAGTTTTCAGCCGTGCTCATGGATATTCAGATGCCGAAAATGGATGGCTTCTCTGCAACACGTACCATTCGTAAGTCTCTACCTCTATTGAAGGATCTGCCGATTATTGCCATTACGGCGCATGCGATGCGGGAGGATCGAGAAAAATGCCTTAAAGCGGGGATGCAGGACTATCTGACCAAGCCGATTGATACCGAGAAGCTTTATCACTGTCTGTCGCAATGGGTTGAACCCAAACCTCCTGCTGAAATAGCAACAGAAGCACCCTCAGCGGATGAGAGAACCGTGGCTTTTTTCTCTGACATTAAGGTACTGAATAGTCCAGTGGCCTTAGAACGGCTCAATGGTGATGTGACGCTCTATCAGACGCTTCTTAAGAGTTTTTATCTGGATTATAAAGAGGTAAAAGTCGTATTAAATGAACAGTTGCAGCAGAAAAAATGGTTGGCGGCGGCTAAAATTGTGCATACCATCAAGGGGGTTGCCGGTAATCTGGCCGCTGATCAACTTTTTGAGGAGGCAAAACGTCTGGATCGTTGTCTGCGTGCAGAGAAGGTGTCCCTGGATCAATCCCTTCTTAACAATTTTTATCATGCCCTAGAAGCACTGTTTCAGGCCATTGGATCGTTAGAGTCGTTGGAATCATCATCGGTTACTGAATCGAGAAAACCTGCCTCTGCTCCAGATCAAGCACAGCTTAAATCATTGATCCAGGAGCTTTTGGATCTTGTTGGGGCATTTAATCTGACGGCGGTCAATCTTTTTCCAAGGTTGCAAGAGCGTTTACAGGATGCGCCCTGTCAATTTGAGATTGCACAGATTGACAAGTCAGTGAAAGCCTTGGATTTTAAAAAAGCCTATCATCAGCTTTTGCAGTTGGCTGAGACCCTGAAGATTGATCTGGATGATTAGGATCATGGTTAAATCAAGAGGATAATCGTGACACGATTGTGGGATGGAATAACGTAGCTATGGATAAGCAACAAAAAATTTTACTGGTGGATGATGCACCACAAAACATTCAAGTGTTAAATGCAATTTTAGGACAGGATTATACGATTCTCTTCTCAACCAATGGTCAGGATGCATTGTATGTAAGCCAGCAGCAGAAGCCCGATCTGATTCTTCTCGATATTTTGATGCCAGAGATGGACGGTTTTGAGGTATGCCAGAAATTAAAAAAAAATCCGTTAACGCGTGAGATTCCAGTAATCTTTGTGACCTCCATGTCTGAAGAGCAGGATGAGGCGAAAGGTTTTGATTTAGGTGCGGTGGATTATATTCAGAAACCGATCCGTCCGGCCATTGTGAAAGCGCGGGTGAAAACGCACTTGGAGTTAAAGCAGCAGCGTGATGTTTTAGAGCGTCTCTCCACACTGGATGGTCTAACCGGAATTGCCAACCGACGCCAGTTTGATAAAATGCTGGAACAGGAGTGGCGGCGGGCGATCCGTACTAAAGGCATGCTTTCACTGGTTATGATGGATATCGATTTTTTTAAGAAATACAATGATCATTATGGTCACTCTGGAGGAGATCACTGTTTAAGACAGGTGGCGCAAACCTTAGAGAAGAGCTTGGATCGTGTGAGTGATTCGGTTTCGCGTTACGGTGGCGAGGAATTTGCTTGTATTCTACCTGAAACACCACTGGCTGGCGCTGTGCTGGTGGCAGAAAAATTACGTCTGGCTGTGTTAAAAATGGATATTCCCCATAGAGGCTCTTTGGTTGCGGATCAGGTGACCATGAGTATGGGAATCCATGCGATGATTCCTACGCCTGAAAGTGCCCCTCAAACCTTGATCGATAAAGCCGATGCCATGCTCTATCGTGCAAAAGAGGCGGGAAGGAATGGTATCTTTACGCCAGAGATGGTATAACTATAGATCAAGAGCGGGTGCGGATAAAATAGATCATGCCCCTTCTTTATCTGTTTTCTAGATGAATGATCAAGAGGATAACATGACGCTATTTCAGGTTGTGGATGTGGGTGTGGAGCGGTTCAATAAGGACCATCAACGGCTGCTTTTCTATATTACAGAGTTTAATCGCCTTGTGGAACGCTTCGGGCAGAGAAAACCGTTTGAGGATGAGTGGGATCAGATTGATGGCCTCTTTAAACGCCTGGATAAATATACAAAGGTCCATTTTAAGGCGGAAGAAGATCTGATGCGTGAATATGGCTATCCTCACTATGATAAACATTGCCAGCAGCATCAAAAATTGATCCAATCTTTGGCAGAGCTTAAGGTTCATGTCACCAAAAGAGATGCGGATGCCATTGCTCAGATTAAAACTTTTCTTCTGGATTGGTTGACCAACCATATTAACCATGAAGATGCTCAGTATAGTGTCTTTTTTACTGAAAAAGGTGTGGAGGGATAGAGAACCATGGATCATCAAACAGATGCGGAACAGACCCTGGAGCGGGCACTGTTCAATGAGATGATCTCTGCAGCCCAGCTGCATGAGATCATCGACGCGGACCTTCCTGATGTCATCGTTTTTGATCTACGTACACCCACAGAACAGCGTGAAGGCATTATTCCCTCATCGCATCTCTATCCTTGTGCTCATAATCTTGAAAATCGTCAGGATACGTCACTCTTCAGTCAAAGTTTTGCACAGCACTTTGAGAATCAGACCCTGGATAAAGGGAAACGCTATATCCTGATCTGTCGCTCTGGACCACGCACAGAGATCGCTATGGAAGCCTTTTTAGAGCAGGAGATCGAAGCGTGCGAACTGATCGGTGGTATCGAAGAGTGGAAAAGACAAAATTATACCTTATCCTCTTTTGAAGGAGCACCACACTATCATACAAATATCTGGCCTGAAAAAGCGTAATTATTTATAAATTGTGTTTTTATCTCTACATACCATTATGCGGGGGCTAAGATGAAGTTCCGCACGCGCCCGATCAAGGATTTGCAGATCATCAAAGAAGTGCCTTTTCCTGCACGGGTTAAGTTTCGCCAATTGGCGATTACAGGCCCACCAGGTGCAGGAAAAAGTCAATTGATCAAACAGATTGGTGGCTGGATTGGCGAAGGTTATCTGGATCTGACCTCACCCTGGTGGCGTCTACAAACCCTGGCTGTTCGTCCGCGTGAGGTTCATCTTGGTTTTCCCTGTTGTGGATACAGAGAAGTCTTTACGGTTTTCAGTCAGCGGTTTTTAAATACGCCCACACCATTAGATATTGATGAACGCCGTATTCGGATGCCCCCGGTGAAACGTTTCTTTTTCTCGGTAGATTGGCGCAGTCGTTACGCTTTTGAGTTTATTATTCCCTCTCCAGAACAGCTGTTTGAGTGGCGTCGGCAGCGCGCACTGCGAGGAACCCACCTTGTGGACCGACAGTTGACGCTTCATCAGATTGCGCGCCAGGTTAAAATGTATCAGAATCTTGCGCTTATTTTTTATCAGGCGGGTCTATCCGTCCATATTCGAGATACCACAGATGATATACCGCGACAGATTATTGGCGTACAGACCAGTGATGCGCAAGATTAGAGGCTGTTTTGAAATGTTATGAAATGGTCTAAACGGATTCGCCGGTTTTTCAAACGCTTCCGTCGCTATGAACGGGTCGATTTTCTTCAGCATCGCGTGGTTTTGAAAGGGCGGGAGGTGATGGTTCCCCATTTTGGTTATCCTTTCGAAATTGTGTTGGGAAAGCGGGGGAAGCGACTCCATATCTATCCTGAATTGAATCACGAAGATTCTGAGCAGACGCGGGCAATACGTTATCTGATTGTTGATCCCGATCAGTTTTTCTCTCAAGCCAGTGGTTTTCTGGCGCTTTTTCCCCGTGAGCGGGTTACGCTGGGGCGCTATGACCTACAACAGTCGGCGCTGTTTCACTATCCACCCAGTGTGGCGCGGCGTCATCTGATGATTCGTGCTTATGCTAAAAAACTGCATGTCCGCGACCTGCATACTGGATCGGGCAGTTCACTACGCCTGATGATCAAAAATAAAGCCCGCTTACGCCTGATAGAACATCGCCAAGCACTGTTAAAGGAGCTTTATGCACTCTTTGATGCACCGTTTCAACCACTGCCGCGTACCGAAGCGTTGGATCGGCTGATTCGGGTCAATGCCATTTTAGAAAACGAAGTTTTCAGACCGAAAAATGAGCAGGGTAAACCGGGTGGCGTGGTGATTATACCGCATCACTTAACGCCGATTTTAGTGGGCGATCTCCATGCTCGGGTGGATAATCTTTTAACCATTCTCTCCAGCAGTACCCTTCTGGAGGGGTTGAAAAAATCCTCATGCTGTTTGATCATTCTGGGAGATGCGGTGCATCCAGAGGCGGATGACGATTTAGAAGAGATGGAGAGTTCTCTTCTGATGATGGATCTGATTTTTACTCTGAAGCTTAACTTCCCGGAGCGGGTTTTCTATCTTAAGGGCAATCATGACAGTTTCTCCTCTCGTCTGGTGAAGGGGGGTGTACCTCAGGGCGCGCTTTGGGATAAGCAGGTCAGGTTCAGTCGGGGGGCGCAATATCGCGAAGAGATGACCCGTTTCTATAAAAATATACCCTTTCTTGCCTTCTCTGACCATTTTGTTACCTGTCATGCCGCGGCACCTAAGAGCGCTTGTAGTTTAAAACGGTTGATCAACATCCATAACCATCAGACACTGCGTGATGAGCTAATCTGGGATCGTCCGCAAAATCCCAGCCATCTCAGTGGCTATACCCAACACCATGTCAAACGATTGCGCCGTGTACTCGACCTCCATGAAGATGCCCCTTTTATTGTGGGTCATACGCCTTTTACACGCGAGCAGAGTTACTGGCTTAATGTGTCGGATATCAAAAATCACCATGTTCTTGTGAGCGGCCATCCTGGTGAGACCGCATTTTTTATGGGGGTTAATGATTCACTGCTTCCACAACAACTCCCTGTTCCTCCGATAGAGATCAAGACGCAAGAATCAGAAGGATAAAGCCGTGAACGCTTCAGGATTATCCGGAGTGAGCAGTGATTAAGCCCGCTGTTTTTTTTGTAACCGGACATGGTACGGCCGGAGATCACTGGTTTGACTGGTTGGCGAAGGCATTGAACAGTCATCCAGAGATTTTGATCTATTTTGGTGAGGCGATCCGACAAAAATATTTTCATGAGCGTTCGCGTAAGGAGAGACCCGATCCAAAAGCGTTTGTCTCTTTTCTTGCCGATATGGGCATGTCTTATCAGGCGGTGGGGGACTGTTTTTCCTATCGGGCCTATCAGTTAGAATGTCTTGATCACGCTTTTGATGGCAGGGTCTCTTTTATCAATATTGTGCGTCACCCTTATGCGTGGCTCCATTTTTATACGCGCTGGCGCTGCAGTAACATGCGTATGCCCAAAGATCAACATGCTGCGCTTGATCATGAGTGGCAGGTGAGTTGTCATGAAGCGTTTAAAGGGCTTAAACCCTATCATCGTGAGGATGTGGAGGTCTGGAGCAGTTATCAGGGGATGATGATCTTAAACCGCATGATCTCAGATCAACGGATCGGTTCACGTAACCAACCTTTAGAGCAGATTGTTGCCGCCCCAGAACAGTTTCAGAAACTGGTCTCAAGATTGACGCATGGGACGGTTCAGTTTGATGCGATGTTGCTCTCTTTGATCTATGGTTGGTTAAAACAACCGTTCCACTTAGATGGTGAGATTGTTGATGAGCCCATGAGAATAAGGGCCGCTTGGCCCTCCTGGAAAGTGGACGCCTTTGATGCTTTGGTGAAGCCGGAAACTTTAAAGATGTTTCAGGATTGGGGTTATCTTTTTTAATCTAAGTTTATCAATCTATGATAAAGAGCGAAGCAGAGAACAGTGTGAGTGATATTCTTGTTAATTTGACTGTTTTTAAATCCGGGACGCATCTACTGCGGCAGATTATTCAAGATTTAACAGGATTGCCGTTTTTTGAACCTGAGATTATTCCTGGTCAAGTGAATTATCAAGATCCAAACCAACTCTACCATACACCAGGTACATTCTACTCCTGGCATCTTCAGCCGACAGCAGAGGTGCGTCAGAAACTGATGCAGATGAATGCAAAGCCGATCCTGTTGTTACGCAATATCTATGATTTGACGATCTCAATCTATTATCACTTTGCCCATAATATTGATCATGAGATCGGGCGTGGCAGAAATGTGGACCACTACTTTCGTGAAATGAATTTTGAGGAGGGGATTGAGGCGATTATTCGGGGTTTGCGTCGCCCTGATTTCTATTGGCGTGGTCTCGCACCGCATCTTCACCATAGTTTGCGTATGCTAAAACTGGCGCAAGCGTATCCCTCTTTTATCACCAGCTTTGAAAAATTGACCCAGAATAAATCGACACAGATTAAAAAACTGGCTGACTTTCTTAAGATACCACTATCAGAACAGAAACTGGCGGATCTCATTGCCCGTAGTAGCTTTAATGCGATGAAGGCTGAGGCTAAAAAGAGCCCAAGTGGTGTGGTCTCACACTATCGTCAGGGCAAGGTTGATGGTCATGCGCATCTGTTGCAGTCTAAGCAGAAGCGCATGATTCATGCTTTACTTCAGCAAGAGACGCCGGATCTTACAAAAATGGCGATTAAAATGGGCTTTGAGGAGATTATTACCATTTCTGGTTGATGCTTCTTCTCTTTCAATATTGATAAAATAATTGGAGTTGTGCTTTGGATGATGCCTCCATCTGATGATCAAAGGAAGTTATCGTTTTTTAATCGGGATCTTTCAAAAAGTGCCCAGAGTTATGGTCAGCAGTTTATAGAGCGCGCATGGCCAGAGAAAGATATTCCCCTCTTAATTGAGAAAATTACCAAGACGATTGCAGAGATTGAGACTATCAGTCCAAGAACTTTAAAGGTGTGTTGGTCTAAGGTTTTGCCGCATCTGCAAACGGTGATCTCAGAGACAGTGGCTTTGGTAGAACGTCCTGTATCATGGTCTTATTGGGAGAGTGGTTGCCTGGAATCGCGTGTGCAAACCTTTGCAGAAGAGGATCTCTCTTCACTGGATCTCTGGATTACGTTCTCTTATCCTTTTGAAGAAGATGACTTTTTAAGGGAGAAAGGTTTTACTGGTATTGTGCTCAATCCATTTTTGGATCAAGATTATCGATCTCATGCACAGCAACGTTTTAATTTTAAGCTTCAGAAATTTATCGATAAAATAGAGCACTCCATTCAAAAGAAAAAAGAGGTGGTCCTGTTTATCTCGATCAATCGAGGTAATTTTCCGAGTATCGATTTTATTGCGCAGAGTTTGCAGGAGACAGGTCGCATTGATGGGTTTTGTGTGGCATTGATTACACCGGCTAGCACACGAGTCTATCGGGATGGGCTCTCCTGTGTGGGTTCATTATCCGCTTTTGCTCTACTGATCCAGAAGCTTCCTGCAACAGTAAAAATTTATCTACAAGCGCATGCAAGGTGGAGCTTTTTAGGTCAGTTTATCAAAGCATATCGCAAAGAACTTCATCTGGTGCATGAGGTCTATGATTGGATGGAGGCGTTTATTGGGGATCAAGCGGTCTTTCAATCACAAGGGGTATTTCAACCGGAGGAGATGGCCTTGATGATTGAGAGTGAGGCGGTTATCCGTAATCATAGTGCGGGCTGGATCTATAAGGATGGTGGATCGTGGTTACAGGAAAGGGTACGTGAGAGTCGGGCACCTTCACTACAGGTACTGCCCTGTTCACCTAAAAGCTGGATGATCCCACCGAATGTGAAGCAGAAGATCATGAAAGATCAGCCGATCTCATTGGTTTATGCAGGACAGGTGCAAGCCAATAGAATGCCTGATCGGGTATTTGGTGATATGAACTATCTGCCAGTGGTCCGTGATTTAACCGCACAAAATTTTTTAGTAACGATCTATCAGGCGCTGTTTCATAGTCGTTCATCACCTGAGAGTGATTTTGCAGATTATAGGGCTGAGGATAAGCGGAATGGGCGTTTCTCTTTTAAAAAAGGCGTGCCTCTACCGGATCTGTTGCCGCGATTAAATCAGCAGTTTCATTTTGGTTTGATGATCTACTATTTTGAGGAGAATATTGCGGTGGGTCAGAGGCATCTGCAAGGCTCTGTGGCCAGTAAACTCTTTACCTATATCTCCTCTGGTATTCCTGTCTTAATCAGTGATACTTTTACCTATATGGCCCATTTGGTAGAAACGTATCAATTGGGTGTGGTGGTCTCTAAAGAAGAGGTTTTAGATCTGGAGAAAAAACTGCGTGGTGTGGATTATCCACAGGTACAGACCCAGGTGAAAGCAGCGCAAGAAATTTTTAATATGGATCGGTCTGTTGGAGATATAAAGAAGATGCTGGCGATTGATCTATAGCGCGTCATGGTTTGACCATTTAAATCAGTGTGAACTCTGTAATTTTATTCAACAGATACTTTTTCTTGATCGGTTTAGTTAAATGGCCATTACAGCCCGCCTGTTGACTCTTCTTAAGATCTTCGGGCATGGCATTGGCGGTGAGGGTGACAATGGTGATCGGAAGAATACCACGGGCTTTCTCCCAGGCGCGGATTTCTTTTGTTGCTTGCAAGCCATCCATAATGGGCATCTGCACATCCATTAGAATAAGATCATAGCGTGGACGTTGCGTATTATTCGTGACTTGATCGACGGCTTCTCGTCCATTGACAACACGATCAAGAGAATAGTTGGTTGATTTTAAAAAGGTCTTAACAAGGAGTGCATTATCATCAGAGTCTTCTGCCAACAGAATACGTAAGCGATTTGTTTCCAGAGGCCGTGGCGCGAGTGGACGCAGTTCAGAGGCGTTGGCATCCAATGCGCTACTCAGTTCCTGCAACATGGCTTGTGCGGTTGAGGTGTTGTTAAATCGACAGATATTTAATTGATGCAGTTTTCTGTGATCCTGTGCACGCGATAGCGCACTGCGGATAAACACGGGCAGGTTTTGATAACGTTTTCTCTGGCGAAGGTTCTCCATCTCTTCGAATGAGAATGATGTTTTTTGTTTAATAAAGTAGATTACACAGTGATAGGGTCGGTTCTGTTGATCCGCATGATCCAGCTCTTGTAAAAGTGGGCGGTCCTGCTTGACCATGTGAATCACAGCCTTTGTGCGCTTTAATGCCCCTAAAAACTGAAGATCAAAGAGATGATCATACTTTATCAAAATATGTATTTTCTTTAGCTGTTGGACCTGTTTCTGAATGATTGATATCTCAGAAGGGGATGCTTTTTTCACCGGTAGTGTAAAGGAGAAACTACTGCCTTCTTCTAACTGGCTTTGAACCGTAATCTCTCCTTGCATCAGTTCAACTAAACGTTTTGATATGGCCAGGCCAAGTCCTGTGCCGCCATATTTTCTTGTGGTAGAGGAGTCGGCCTGTTGAAAGCTTTGAAAGATGGTTTTTAAATGTTTAGGAGAGATGCCAATGCCCGTATCCTGGACAGTGAACTCAAGAAGGATCTGATCGTCATGGTATTTTTTTTGTCTGACTAAAATGGCGATGGAGCCGGACTCTGTAAACTTGATCGCATTACTTACCAGATTAATAATAATTTGATGAATACGGTACGCATCACCAATAAGTGCGTCGGTGATTTCTGGTGCGATGCAGGTAATGAGAATCAACTCTTTCTCTAAAGCGCGTATGCGCATGATATCGGCTATCTGTTCAATGAGTGCGCCTAAATCAAACGGGGCAAAGTCTAAACGGATCTTTTTGGCTTCAACTTTAGAGAAATCGAGAATATCATTGAGAAGAAACAGAAGTTTTTCAGCGGAGTTGGATAAAACACTCAGATATTGATACTGTTTTTCAGTCAGTGGTGTCTCAATGAGCACTTCTGCCATACCCAGAATGGCATTCATTGGTGTACGGATCTCATGACTCATTGTGGCTAAAAATTCGCTTTTTGCACGGTTTGCAGCATCGGCGGTCTGTTTGGCTTTGCGTAGTTCAATTTCGGTTAATCGGCGCTGCTCCAGATTTTGATAGCCTGTAATAATCATGGCGGTTGCTGAGCGTACGGGTTGGAGATAGGTGATGATTTCAGGCAGATAACCTTGAGGACGGTTTGCTAAACCGATCAGCCCCACAACCTGCTCATTTTTTCCGCGTAGTGGCAGTCCAAGATAGTTGATTAACTCAGGGTGCCCTTTAGGAAGACCACCATAGCGTGGATCTTTGGTGGGATTGTTGGTTAAAATGCTCTCTCCACCTAAAACAACGGCACCAAGAAGATTATTTAGATTATTGAATTGAATGCCCTGCTTTGCGTTTTCATTATAAAACTTCAGGGTTTCGCGATCCCAGGCAATGTTTGAGAGTGCCAGCGTCTGTAGATGTGGCGGTTGATCGGCTTCTTGCTTAAACATGCAGATGACGCCAAAGCGACTCTGTGTCAGTTCCAGAATTTCTGTGAGTAGCTGATCAAAGAGGGTGTGCGTGGGCATCCGGCTGATAAAATTGGTTTGCGCTTTATTTACACAGTCAAGAAGTTGTTTTTGTTGCGCTTCCAGTTTATAGTAGTGTTGCCTTTTCTGGCTTTGAATAAACCGCCGCATGGCGCAGACACGCTTGATAAACACACTATGCGGATCATCTTTATAAATGAGATCAATGGCACCGGCAGAAAGAGCCTGTTCGACAATTTCAGTGCGTTGGGAGTGCATGACCACAAGCGTATTGTGGGTGCGGGGATCATTGAGTAGTGCTTGTGTCAGTTCATCGCCGTTGCCATCGGGCATATAGTAATCGATGATGGCCAATGGGGGG
>JBQGBW010000049.1:0-28087 GCA_052043475.1 Magnetococcales bacterium HHB-1 | reverse complement strand
CGTCATTGCAGGAGGAAAGGAGAATTTTGGTCTGCTAGGAGAAGGTTCCGATATTGTTCTCGCCATTGGTCGAAAGAATGAGATTCATGGTGATGCCAGTTACAGTAAAAATACAGCCGGTGGTATGATCGGTGGTGAAGTTGGCATTGAGATCTCCAACGATTTTCAACTCTGGCCTGATGTTGAAATTCCCAGTTTCTCCACACCAGATGTCTCTTATGAGGGCATTACCATACCCAGTATTGCATCCCCCACACTCAGTCTACCAAAGCTTGAGATTCCTATGATCACAGGCTTGGATAAGCTCGAACTTCTGGGAGAGGAGATTGTCTCCGATGGTTCAGAAGAGGAAACGGAAGCGGAATCAGATGATGAAGAGTACACGCTGAGTGATCTGGGTGACTCTGCTGTGGATATGGCTTTCATGGGCTTGGAGGCTTATACAGGAATCGACTTCCGTGATCCTGATCTTTTAGAGCAGTTCAACTTTGATATGTTGACCGATCTTGTGGATGTGGCCAACTACCTTGATGTGGAGATGATCTCCTCCTACGCCGAAAACTCTGCATCGGGTGATGCCTCGATATTTGCTTCCAGTGCAGCAACAGCGCTTCCCAGCATCGAAACTCTGGGTAACATTGGTATGAGTCTCTTTTCTGTGGGTGATTTTGTTCTGCCCAATATGAAAACGGTCTCTATTGAGGTGCCAGCCTTTGACCTTCCTGAAATCTCTTTAAGCGACATTCCTTTAGGTGCTCTGGATACACTACAATCTCAATTTGGTCTCTCTTTAGGAGATACCAGCAGTTTGGGTTCTCTGGTTGGCTTGGAGGATTCTCTAAGTCTGGATACATCAGGTTTCTCTTTTGATCTACCTGTATTGGGTTCAGAAGAGTCACTGGCCTATCAATTAGCCAGTAACTATAGCCTACCAGAATTTAACTTCATGGAAGATGATGGCGATCTCATGATTGGTTTGGGCGCCAAAAACAAACTGAAAGGCTATGATGGTGATGATATTCTTGTCTCCGCTGGTGCACAAAATAAACTGAGTGGTGGTGATGGTAACGATCTGCTGCTCTCCATAAGCTCAGGACAGGAAGTCTCTAAAACAAGTAAAGATAAAAGTAAAGTCAAAGAGGCCGAGGAAGGAAAAGAGGCCAAAGAGGCCAAGGGGGTCAAAAAGGTTATCGAGAAAATTAAAGAGACCGTCGATGATATTAAACTTTCAGCCCAGGTTGCCAAAGATAAGGTCAATGAAAAAGTTACAGAAGCAAAAGATAAACTTGAACCGGTCACCAAAATTCTTGAAGCGACAGGGATTACCCAGCAGTTTATGATGTGGGATGCCAACCGACTTGCAGGTGGCGCTGGCGATGATCTAGGCTTATTGATCGGTGCAAACGCAATGACCCAGGCTGGTGATGGAAATGATACATTCCTCAGTGTTGCCTACGGTAATCTTGTTTTTATGGATCGTGGTGATGATGCTTTTGTTACTGTTGGTGCAAGCAACATTATCTTTGGTGGTAGTGGTGATGATATGCTCACCATTGCAGGTTTAGGTAATATTGTGATGGCGGACGGTCTGGATGTTGGTGGTGGTCTTGGTCTCGCATCGGCAGGTGATGATGCCATGTGGGTTGCAGGTACCATGAACGCAGTCTGGGGCGGTGATGGCGATAACTGGTTCTATGTTGCAGGGCTGTCTAATGTTGTCGGTGCAGGTGATGGTAATGATGAATATACCATTGTGGGTATCGAGAATACGGTGCTTGATACAGGCGGGGATAGATCATATTGTCGCTACAGGCTCGCTGCATGAAATCACCACTGGGGATGGCCAGGATGAAATTGCAGCGGTTGGTACAAAGATTGATGTTTCATCCGCTGCCGGCAATGATACCCTGGTGACAGGAGGTAACCTGAATCTCATTGAAACCGGTAGCGGAAGTGATACCGTCTTCCAGATGGGCGGGTTCTTCAATACGATCAATACTGGCGATGATTCGGATACCGTCATTGCGGCCGGACGCTACGGTGTGATCAATACTTCTGACGGCCATGATACGGTTTACCATGTAGGCAGTAATTCCGCCATCTCTTTAGGAAGTGGAAACGATGTGGTTATTTCAGAAGGCTATGGTAACCTCATGAGCGGTGGGAGTGGTCGTGATACCATGATCTCTCTGGGTAGAGAGGATATCCTCTATGGAAATGCAGATTATGATACGCTCTATGGCGCGGGTTATGGTGCGCTTGAGTACCTTGAATCCGATGAAGGCTTGGTACTGCTCAACGATATCAACCTCTCCTATAGCTCTGTTGAGGAGGCTTTTGGGGATATTCTCTCTGCACTGCAAGACAATATCGCTGAAAACAGCGCATCGCCGGATGATTTTGACTGGGATGTCGCCATGTTTGGTGGTGATGGTCAAGATATCTTAGTCGGTGGCCTTGGTAATGATGTCTTAAAAGGGGGCAGTGACGATGATACCTACATCTATCATCTGGGTGAAGGCATTGATACCATTATCGATTCAGGCGGTGATAGCGATACCTTGGAGATCCATAGCGGCTTTTTCACCGGTAAAGTCGATGAAGGTGAGTTGACCATTGATGCGATCAAGAGCAGTGATGGGGATAGCTTTACACTGAACTTCCTTGCTGGACGCGATTCTTTGGGAGAACTTGTTCTGGATCTTTCAGAAGGTAGCATGGTTGAAACCTTACGTATGGGTGAGTCGGGTACAGAGTATGATCTGCAAGCACTCTATGATCATGCCACCACATCGGATGTGGACGGATCTGGTATTGAAAGCAGTGTATTGGATGCCATGGCTGGCCTGATGGAAGATGGCTTGGTAGAGTCTAGCCTCATTGAGAATACTGCGGTCTGGCAGCGTGACATGGTCTCTGTGGAGAGTTACACCACCGCCAGCGTCAGTGCAGAGCATGAAAATGTGATTGCTCCAGATAATAAATAACATTTTGGTTCATCATGGAACCAGAATGTTCTGGTTCCATTGAATCTTCTTTATCCTCTCTACAAAATCAGAATAGTAAGGAAAAACAATGGAATCCAAATTTTGTGATGGTGTGGCCAACATCAGTATTAAATCCGGTGTCGTCAGGGTCGATTTTTTTGAAACCCGGCCCGATAGCGATGCGGACCTCTCCGATGGAAAAGCACCAGAAGAGAAGAAAAAACTCAATCATCGGCTATTGCTCTCTCCTGAATCTTTTATTCAAACCCATACTGCGTTTCAACAGGTGGTGGATGAACTGATGAAAAAGGGCGTGATTAAGAAAAAAGAGGGCGCTTAAATCCTCTGCGCAACCTCATATTAAAATAAGCGTTATGGGATTGGATGGATACGCGGATAAAATCCATCCAATCCCATTCAACCCTGATCTTTTTGAGTTGATCCATGCAATCTCTTTTGATCTGTTACGTTCTTGCAGCACGAAAACTAGGGATGGATCTGGATCCAGATCGCATTCTGACAGAATATAAAATCTCTGTGCAGGAGATTACGCCGCTCTTTGTTGTGCAGATGGCTGTTGAAAATGGACTGCAAGCGACAGAGAAAAAACTGGCATGGCGCCATCTTCGTAAAGGACAGCAGGTTTTTCCAGCGATTCTGATCTTGGATAACCGAGAAGCCGTTCTACTCTTGGGTTTTAAAAACCAGGATAATGAACAAAAAGCAGTGATCTTAGATCCTCTGACGATCCAGTCGGAGTTAACCTACCTTACACAAGAGGAGTTGAAAGCACGTTGGCAAGGTAAAACGATCCTTCTTCAGAAAAAAACAGCAAAAAGTGAGGAGAATGTCGCCTTTGGTGTTCCCTGGTTTTTGCATCAACTCAAACAGAACCGTGGACTCTTTACGCAGGTTAGTATTCTATCGGTTGTTCTTAATCTGATGGCATTGATTCTGCCAATTTTTACCATGCTTGTACTCGATAAGGTGGTCTCCACGCAAGGCTATGAAACGTTGCATGTGCTCTTTTTTGGCGTATCTGTGGCGCTGATTTTTAATAGTATTTTAAGTTTCTTGCGTTCAGAGTTGCTGCTCTATATGACCAGCCAGTTGGATATTCGTCTGGCCCGTTTTTCACTCAATCGCTTAGCCTCGATGCCCGCACAACTGTTTCAAAAATTTTCAGCGGGTGTCTTAGGAAAACATATGCAGCAGGTGGATCGGGTGCGTGATTTTTTCGCCGGTAACCTGTTGCTCACCATTCTTGATAGTCTGGCCATATTGATCTTTATTCCGATTCTCTATCTTCAATCACCACTACTTACACTAATTGTTCTCTCTTTCACAGTGTTAATCTGCCTCAATGTCATTCTCACCGCTTCTCCCTATAAAAATAATCTGGAGCATCTATATCATAATGAAGCGGCCAAACAAGGCATTCTGATGGAGTTTCTCCACGGTGTTGAAACCGTAAAAACCTTAGGGCTCTCACGGCAGATTGAACTCGATTGGCTGGAACGTTCCGCCGCTGTGGCACGCGCGCAGTTTCAAGTGGGGCGTGTCAATACAATCACCTCAGAGATCGGTGGTTTTTTACAGAAAATTATGAGTGCCTCATTGATCTGGGTTGGTGCACAACTGGTACTGGATAACACAATGAGTGTCGGCGGATTGATCGCTTTTAATATGCTGAGTGGCAGAATTACCGGTCCTATTGTGCAGCTTGTAAAGATTGTTCATAAATTTCAGGAGATGTCGATCTCCATCAAGGTGATGGGCGCAGTATTAAACCGTCCAACAGAGAAGATTCGTGAGCAGGGCATCAGTGCCACCATACATGGTGGTATTAAGTTTGAAAATGTCACCTTTCGCTATACGAGCGATACGCCAGCAATATTAAAAGAGATCAATTTTGAGATTTTTCCCGAAGAGAAAGTTGGTGTGGTGGGACGTAGCGGTTCCGGAAAGAGTACGCTGGCTAACCTCTTGAATGCACTATATTATACAAAACAAGGTGTTGTTCGTATTGATGGCTATGATATCCGAGAGTTTGATATTGTTTATCTACGCAGTCACTTAAGTGTGGTCTCCCAACAGCCTTTTCTTTTTCGTAGCACGGTGCGTGAGAATATTGCCAAAGTGAATGGTAGTGCAACGCTGGAGGATGTGATTCGTAGTGCTCAGATGGCGGGTGCTTCAGAGTTTATTGAAAAACTGCCCAAAGGTTACGATACCATGCTCGATGAGGGGGCAAAAAACCTTTCAGGAGGCCAGCAACAGCGTTTAGCCTTGGCCAGAGCACTGTTGGCGGATCCACGCATTCTTATTCTTGATGAAGCCACCAGTGCATTAGATCCCGATAGTGAAACCATTGTACGGGAGAATCTACCTCGCTTTGCTATGGGACGTACCGTACTCAATATTTCTCATCGTCTCAATACATTGGTGGATATGGATCGTATTATCGTGCTTGATGAAGGAGAGATCGTCTCTTTTGGCACCCATGAGCAACTTTTAAAAGAGTGCTCGCTCTATGCCCATATGTGGTATCTGCAAAATCCGCATCTTCTCCCTTCCAACGTGGGTAAACAGGTGGAGGATCAACGTATTGAACCTGTGCAGTTTGGTCCATCCGCTAAAGCCGAAGTGGTTTGTCAGCGCTCTGATGCATCAGAAACATCCGCGCAGCGTTTATTAACAACAGACACTTCTCCAGAACAACAAGCCTTGGAGAAAAAAACGAAGAAGAAATCGCATTACTCTCCCCATTCACTCTATATTCCGAACGAGTAAGCACGTCATGACCATTTCAAACGTACAACAGTTGCTTACGACAGGTAGCGGTCTGGAAGAGGTTTATTATCAACCAGGAGATACCATTGTTCAGGAGGGGGATAAAGGACGTGTGGCTTTTTTGATCATTGATGGTCATGTGGATGTGATGCGAAGGACCATCTCTGGTGGACAGAATTTAATTTCCAGCTTGGGACGAGGGGATATCTTTGGTGAGATTGCATTGGTGACCGATGCACCAAGAATGGCTACGATCACTGCACAAACAGCGGTACACCTCTGCATCATTGATCGTACATCGTTTGTCTCTCTACTGCAGAAAGATAACGATTTTTCTAAATATATGGCCAATCGGCTCTCCCGCGTTGTTTCACAGAATCAGTTGCGCCTGGTACGTATCTTTTGTATCCAACTGGCGCAGCAGATTGAAACATTTCAAAATGGCCGTGCGATCGAGGCGAAAGATCAGGGGGATAAAACCATTCAGGCTTTTGAGCCGGACTATATTCGTCTGGATCGTCAGGAGCCACCCAAGGTATTACGTTATACCTCATTTGGCTTAATTCTCTTTTTGATCTGTCTGGTGGGATGGTCGATCTATGCCACCATGGATGTGGTGGTGATGGGATTTGGTGAGATCACTACCAATCATCCCAGTTTACAGATTCAGGCGCCTGAGGGGGGCCGTTTACAGAGCACCCGTTTTGAGGCGGGAGAACGGGTTGAAAAGGGAGATCTTCTGGCGGTTATTGATCGCTCTGTAGAGCATATTAAAACACAGCAGACCCGTGATGAGTTGATGGAGTTGACTGCGGATCTTAGTCGCATTGGCGCAGAGCTTTCAGGAATAGTACCACAACGTTTTTCTGAGGATGCGCGGCTTCATCAGATTCAACAAGCGCTGTTTCAGGCCAATCGAGAAAAAATGAATGCGGCACTGGCAGAGATTCAACAGCGACGAAAAACAGCCGCTCGGCAGCTTATCAGTGAGCGACAATTTGTCACCATTCTGGCAGAAAAAGCGCAGTCACAAAAAAAGCTGTTTCAGTTGGCTGAAAAAATTTATCAGCAGACCAAAGAGCGTTATCAACACAAAACGACCTCCCTGCAGCGTTATCTGGAGGCAAAAACAGCGTATGAATCCACACGTTTGGAGTATCAGCAGGGGCGTAACAAGATTCAACATCTAAATGACCTTCTGAATGCAACGAAGTTGGAGGAGAAACGGATTATCAGCGAATATCGGGCGGATTTGCATGCCGATCGTGTCCGTGTTGAGAGTAAAAGTCAGGAGCTTAAAGCGGTGATTGCAGCAGATGAAGCAGAAGCGGCCCAAGTGAAAATCTTTGCTCCGATTACCGGTACTTTGGTGGAGCCCTCAGAGAAACGGGCGGGAACGTTAGTTCAGGTTGGAGAGATTCTGGTGCGTATTCTGCCCTTAGATACCCACTTTGAATTCCATATGGATATCTCTGCAGCGGATATCTCGAAAGTTGCTATCGGTGATCCTGTTCAGGTGAAGCTGGATGCACTGCCGTTTGTCAAACATGGCCATGCTGAAGGTGAGCTGGTCAATATCTCTCATGATACCGTTGAAGAGACAGTAACGGGTCAGGAGGGGGTATTCTATAAGGGTAAGGTACGTATTCTAAAGACTGCGTTTATCGAGGTGGAGCCCGATTTCAGACTCTATGCGGGGATGACCGGTATGGGGGATGTGATTGTGGATCGACGCCGTGTGATTGATTATTTTATTTATCCGATAACCCGTGGCTTCAAACGGAGTTTGCGGGAACCCTGATTGATGATAAGGAGAAAAAATCATGCGTATTGTGATACAGGTTGTGGTGGATCTGACCGGATCGGAACAGGAGCTGGCCCAAGCGACGGGTAAGATCCGTGAGAATATAAAAAAAGTTCCTGGTCTACAAAAGGTTGTTCAGCTCTTTAACCCCGGTTTAAAAAAGGTGCAGGAGTTAATCTACTTTAAAACATATGATGAGGCACATAATTTTTTTGCCGATGGCTTAGTTTCTGCCTATATGCCGTTGGAGAAGATTATCCCGGATGCACCGCCTGTATTGGCGATGTTGGTTGTGGCCGATTAGTTGATTGTATTATATAAAGATGTCTTAATCTTATGTTCAATCCATGCTCTGTTTCTCAAACGGGTCGTGGAAGAGGAAGCTGGATTTAAACTTCCTCTTCAACAAAGTTAAATATATAACCATTTTATCAAGGTAAACAGGCGATGGTTGAACTGACACAGGCCACAACACCTAATTTTCCGCGTATCTTAGGTGGTATAACCTGGCTATATCATCTCAATCAAAAAGCGTTGGATCAATCGGTAAGTGATTACTATGCTAGACTGCTTCCAGCGCTCAAGTGGGGTCAGTTTCGTTACTTTGAACAGCAAAGCAATATTCCTGTCGCATTTTTTACCTGGGCATTTCTCTCCTCAAAGGTTGCAGAACAGTTTGTATCCCGCAGTGATTTACCCTCTGAGAGCGCATGGTGTTCTGGAGATCAACTCTGGATTATGGATGCGCTGGTGATACCTGACATGCGGGTGCAATTTATCGATCAACTGCTTCTACCGAGCTTTCCTGAGGATCAGACCCTGTATTGGCGACAGAATCTGGCGGCACAATTTCCTGTAACAAAAAGAGATTCAATCCCAATCATTATTGATCATTCTGGTGCAGCACAGTAGTAGCGTCTTAGACGGGAGACTGTACGCTGATCATCTGCAAATGTGGCATAACCGTAATCACCGTGGGTGAAGAGATCCAGCATATCCCAGGTTACATGACCACCATGATTAAAGGGTGCGATGATCTCCATAAACCAGAGATGTTGGCCTTCCATCCATTGATCTGGTTCCGCATCATATTCTAAAGTCAATTTTTTCTGATGTACCGCATCACTCACCCAGGCCCAGTTGATAAAAGCCAATGGCCATTGATCGTAAAAGTAGAAGCGAAAGGCATTATGACTGATGGACGGATAAAAACGCTCCTGTATCATTGCCAATGAGTAGAGACGATGCACTTTGGAGAAGTAACAGAGCCACATGAACAGCCCCATAAAAGCGATCTTCTCTTGAGGAGACCAGCAATCCCGGTAAGCTGGATTTGGTCCAGCTTTACTATGAATGGGACCATCATAGCCCACAACCCGATTCGGCTGCACACCTTTTAACATGCTGCGCTGCTTTGGAGTGAGCAGGTTTGGTAGAATCAATGGGGTGTGATGCTCTGGGTTATGATGCACGGCATGGTGTGGTCGGTTTGATGAACGCATTTAAGCCTGATGCTCCATCAATAGGGTGATAATATCTTGACCAGTCACCACCCGATCAAAAGCCTCTCTAGGAATATCGATGCGATAGGTTCGAATGAGTGTACTGACAATATGCACCATATCCAAACTGTTTACGCCGGTTTCTGCAAGATCCTGTGAAAGATCCACACGATTTATATCAACCTCTAACAGTTCAGCATAGTGATCCTTATACGCCTGTTCCAGTTCCTCTTGGGTTACAGCCACTGTTTTAATCTCCAAATTTAAAGATAATCGATAATAAAGATACGGTTTATGGTATCCAATCCAGCCCACCAGACAAAAGTAAAACCGCACCATTGATAAAAGTTGCTTCCTTTGAGGCCAGAAACTGGATCATCTGAAAGAGATCTTGATCGGTTGCCAGGCGGCCCACAGGACAGAATTGGTTCCAGAACGTGTGAATATCCTGATGCGCACCCTTTTGTGCAGATTCTGTCTTTGCCAATCCCAGACGAATGATATTACTGGTGATACCATAGCGGCCATACTCTTTAGCCAATGCAGCAGAGAGCCCTTCTAATCCTGCTTTACTGGCAGAATAGGCTGTACTTCCCTTGGCACCACCCGCTGCAATAGAGCTGATATGAATCAGACGGCCATAGGATTGTCCCATAAACTCTGTTAGAGCGGCCCGTGAGAGATAGAATGCACCAGAGAGATTGGTTGTCAACATATTTTGCCAATCTGTATCTGAGAGGTGTATCGCCAGTTGTGCCTGATGGATGGCGGCATTATTGATGACAACATCCAAACCATTAAAATGTTGGATCACCGTTTTTATGGTTCTATCCACCTGATTTGCGTCACGTACATCCATCGGTAGGGCGAGGCAGGAAGGTTGATCTCCATTTAAACGTGAAGCCAGTATCTGTGCATTTTTTTTGCTATGGTGATAGGTGAATGCAACCTGGTGTCTGTTTTTTACCAGCATTTCAACCATTGCTGCACCCAGTCCGCGTGCCCCGCCACTGATAAAAAAGATCATTGATTACCCCGTTTTAAAATGAGTGCGGTGTTGTAGCCACCAAAGCCAAAAGCATTTTTTAGTGCAAAGCGGATGTGCTTCTGGCGCGCCCCCTCACGACATACATCCCAATCGCATGTGGGATCTTGGTTTTCAATATGGGCTGAGGGATGAATTCTTCCTGCTTCCATCTGTAATAGTGTGATGGTGGTCTCCAGGGCACTGGCTGACCACAAGGTATGTCCTAACATCGATTTTGCCGCATTAACTGGTGGTGGATGTTCTAAGTGACCAAAAATTTGTTGAATGGCCTCAATCTCCAAGGCATCCCCTTTGGGTGTGGATGTGGCATGGGCTGAGATAAAATCGATCTCTTCAGGTTCCAATCCGGCATCATCCAAGGCCATCCGCATCACCTTTTCTTGTCCTTTAAGTGAGGGAATCGGTTTATGTTGTCCATCCACAGAGGCGGTGGCTGCACAGATCTGGCCATAATGGGGTTGATTTTCATCCATACGATCTAAAACCAGACAGGCACCACCGTGGGCTGGAACGAACCCTTGACGTGAGATATCAAATGGGCAACTGGCTTTAAACTCCATTCCTAAGGGGGTATCGCGCACAATGGCATCTAAGAAACCAATTGCATGGAGATCGGCTGGGGGCGGCATATAAACGGGTGCTAACACATAGATTCGATCTGCATGGCCTGAAAGAATCTCCTGATAAGCGGTACGCAATGCCTGAGAACCACTGGCACAGGCGGCCGCAACGGTGTAAGAGGGACCATGGACCTGGAGCATCTCTGTAACCGCTGAGACATGGATGGTATCCAGATAGAAGAGTGAAAATGTCCGATCCATAAAGGCGGGATTCTCTTCATACTGAAGATAGTTCTCTTGAATATAGTTCATATTCAGATTATGACCTGCGGCAATCACGCCGGTTCGATGGGATTCTGGTGCCTCCACACCGCGTATCTGCGTATCATGCCACGCCTTGACGGCCATTAGTAGGGAGAGCTTTAAGAGATGGGGTACGCGCGCACAGAGGCGTCGTAGACGAATACGCATGGCATCCGGGAGTTCCTGTTGAATCTCTTGTAAGCGCGCCTTGATAGGATAGTCGGATAGATCGCCGCCTATATGCGATATGCAACGGCCATCATGTTCTGTTTTCCATCGCCCGATTGCTGACTGACCAGATAACATCTTTTGTAGCAGTGTTTGGGGATGATCAGCCAGTGGTGTTAGAACAGACAGTCCAGTAACCATCACTTTAGATTGTGGTTTCAGTTTATGCGGCACAACGATCACCTCAATAAAAATTTAAATGGCAGGATTGATATTAGCATATGAAGTTGCATGTGGCAGGTCTGCAAGCGTATACTGACAACGCAGTAGTCATTGTGGCTGATTTGACCATTGGGGCTTTCTATCGGACAAGGGAATGTATTGAAAGCGGTGCATTAAACATGAGACAATTAGCGATAGATAAAGAAAAAGAGTCGCGCATTAACATTGAGATCGTTGTTGACGCGCATCACAGCGAAGAGCGCGCCATGGGATGGTATCATTATCTTTCGAATGCCATCCAGTTTCCTTTTCGGGCAAAATGCGTGGTTAAAAAACGGATATCGCCGCTGGCAAAGGGCGAAGACGTTTTTGTTACAGGCATGTCTCCTGAAGAGGAGTGTCTTCACGATATGTATGTTGACATACAGTGGAAGAATCGCACCTTAGCTGTACCTTTAGTGCAGCTATGGGGCGTTGGTCTGGATGGGCAATCGATCACAGCGATTGAAGATTGGCACTACTGGGTTGGCAGAGCGTATTCGTTCTAACGATCTGATGCTGATGATATTCTTACCCAGAACCGATATATCAGTCTCAACCCAGGTGGTATAGATAATAACATGCCACAGATTCAGAAAGGGCAAGTGAATGGATGCTTTAATGGATGAAGTTACTCAGCGTGCCAATCTGGCCTTTTCTAACCAGATGGAGATGCTGACTTTTCTGTTGACCGATAATCAGCAGTATGGAATCAACGTCTTTAAGATTATTGAAATTATTGAAACACCAAAGAAAATCACTCAAATACCTGAGAGCCATTCAGCGATCATAGGTGGTGTAGATTTTCGTGGAAAATGGGTAACGGTGATCGATCTTTCTTTCAGTATGGGATTGGAGCCGGTAGACCATCAATCGGTGATCAGTTACATAATCATTTGTGAATACAGCAATTCCATTCAAGGATTTCTGGTCTCACAACCCAATGTCTTGATGAGTATCAGCTGGAGTGATGTCAAAAAACCAGGCGGCATGGTTCAACAAGACAGCTATTTAACGGCATTGGCTTACGATAAGGAAGGTCAAGCGATTCAGATACTGGATATTGAGAAAATTCTTGGTGAAGTGATTGGGCTGGATGATAGTATCAGCCAGGAGCTTATTGATCAAAAAGGGAGCTATGATGCCAGTGATGTACGTATCTTAGTATTAGATGATTCAAAAGCTGCACGCGGCATGATGAAAAATGCCCTGGAGCAGTTGGGTGTATCCTATGCACTTTTTGAAGATGGAAATGTGGCCCTTGAAGCGCTGGAAAATGCCGTTGAAAGTAGAGAACCTTTCTCACTCATCATCTCTGATATTGAGATGCCAGGAATGGATGGTTTTACCTTCACCAGAAAGGTGAAAGAAAAATCAGATTTAAAATATATTCCACTTCTGTTGCACAGTTCCATGAGTAACCGTGCCAACAAGAGCAAAGCCCAGTCGGTTGGTGCGGACGGTTTTGTTGCTAAGTTTCAGCCTAATGTGATTGCCAGCCTAATCCTGGAGCGTTTGGGCCTTATTGAGGAAGGCCGTGTTGATACTGGTGATGCCTATTTTAATTGATCATTATAAATGTAACTTCACCGAACAGAGGTAGCCTGATGGAAACGAACACTCTTACTTGATAAACTAACGCGATGCGCCGTAGTGCCCTTCAGGAAAGGATAGACCTAAAAGGATGATATAATAGATAATTTATGGTTCAACGTAGATAAGGTGGCACCATGAATGTAAATCTGTTTTTAATCCTGATTGCCTGGCTTCAGCATAAAACGATCTGCCCAGCATGTGGCAGTACACACATAGTGAAGAATAGCTGTACACGACATGGTAGAAAAAAATTTCAAGTGTCGCGCATGTGGCCGCCAATTCGTTGAAAATCCTAAGAATACTCCTGTTTCACGAGAAACAAAAAAGCATATTGATGACTTGCTATTAGAGCGTATATCCCTCGCTGGAATTGCTCGGGTGACTGGCGTCTCCGAAAGCTGGCTACAGAGGTATGTCAACGCCAAATACGAGCAAACACCCCGCCGTATTGAGATCACAAAGAAAAAAGGAAAGCTGACTATCGAATGCGATGAGATGTGGTTCTTTGTTCTGAGCAAAAAACACAAGGTTTGGATTTGGCTGGCTATTGATGTGACATCCCGGGAAATTGTTGGTGTTCATCTTGGGTATCGGGATCGAAAAGGCGCAAAATTGCTTTGGGCGTCTTTATTCCCTGTATATCGTCAATGTGCTGTTTGTTATACGGATTATTGGGCATTTTATGAATCCGTTCTTTCCAAAACACGGCACAAAGCCTGTGGGGAAAGAAAGTGGTAAGACCAACCGTATTGAGCGCTTTAACAATACCCTCCGACAGCGTCTGGCGCGACTGACTCGAATGACGCTCTCTTTCTCCAAAAAACTTGAAAATCACATTGGCGCAGTCTGGTATTTTGTCCATTACTACAATGCATCCTTACCTGTATAGGACTACGCGGCCTCTGATCTATTCAATCCAACGGTCCCGAGCGGTTGTGCTCCACAAAGTGCCATAGATTAAGGAATTGAAAATCGGCACGATGTTGAAACTGACGCCGTATACGGTCGATCATCCGCCGAATTTTATCCGCATCCGCTGGATCGCCTGGATCATAGCGGTGCAATCGCGGATTATGGTAGTAGAAGATCAACTGATAGCGTGAAAGCTGACCAGCATTTAATCGCTTTTCCATCGCCTGCGGATCTGCCACCCCCTCTTTGAATAATTTCAATCCATCTCTGACGGCGGGCGATGTTTCGCGGTACGCCTCCATATCCTTCAACATCACACGCTGTTGATTGACATAAACCACCTGCATCCGTTTACGCAACGCAAAGTTCAGCGCTTCACCGATGCTGTTGATGATCGGCTCGCCGCGATCATTGAGTGAGGTGTTGCACAGAATCGGTACGCCGGTACGCTGATGAAAAGCCGTTAACAATTGATAGAGCATTGGGTTGTCGGTTTGGTTGACGGTTTGAACCCGGGCGCTCTCATCCAGATGACGAATGGCCGGCACCTGGTGACGCTTTTCGGCTTTGATGTTAAAGGTATGCAGCATAAAGGGAGATGGAAAAGCGGCTTCAAACCAATCGTCCAGGTATTCTTCAAGGATGATCGGAGCCACCGGACGCCACCATTGGCGCTGTTTGATATGGTTTAATCGATCTCGGCTCTCCAAGGTACGGGGATCAGCTAACAGGCTACGGTGACCCAAGGCGCGTGGTCCCATCTCCGCACGACCATCAAACCAGATAGTGGGGGTTTGCAGCAGATCATCGACCGCCTGTTCAATCTGTACAGGGGCGATGTCTTTGATGAAAGGGGAGAGTGCGCTATCGGTTGTCGCCGTTTGTAAATTCTCATCTCGATCGCCATGATCGGCGCGACTCAGGCGAAAATTGAACGATTTTAAGCGTGAATGGAAGGCGTAAAGCCCGATACCCAAAGAGAGGCCGGAATCGTTGGCGCAGGGCGGAGCGATAAACCCTCTGAAGCCATATTTGTGCATCAGATGGGTATTGGTTGGACAGTTGAGGGCATAACCGCCTGACAGCGCCAGGTATGTATCACTGGCCTTTAGTTGAAACCGTTGGAGAATGCCATCAATGGTCTGTTCCATCATCTTAATTGAAATCCGATGGATGATTTTGACCATCATGCTGATGCGGTTATCCGCCACGCTGAATCGACCATCAAAGCCGTTGAGCCACACGCCAACATCCTTGTCGTTCAAGGCTTCAATGTGGTCGGCAAGATGATCAAACCATTCGCCCAGGTTGAAGATGTCTTTTTTGTTGAATACCGGTGGCGGTGAAAGCGTACAGAGATGGGCCTCGCTGCGTGAAGCACTGCCGAGGGCCATCAATGAGCCTTCATTTATCCCATAGCGCAACCGCATCAGCGCCCACAGTACGCCGGGGGAGGGGGTGGAGAATAGTTCGATCTTGCCATGATTTGAATAACCGCCCACATAGTAGTTTTTATCGCCGGCATCGTAGTCAATGACTCTGTCTGGCCCGCCATCGACGGCCAGGGCGATGATTGGATGGTTGTTAAATATCTGACTGTCCAACAGAAGGCTGGAAAAGAGATGCATCACACTGTGGTGTGGAAAGTGACTGTACGGCCCTTGCCAGCTTTGGTGGCCTGGGTGTGACAATCCTGGCGTGCCCCAGACTTCAATGATATCATCCAGTGAAAGATTGATTTTCCCCAACAGATGGTTGATGATACGCTGGGCGTGGGCGGTATCGTAAAACGATACGCTGTGGTGTTTGTAGCCGGAGATGCGTTCCAGCTCCCAAAAGTGAACCAACGTGATCTGGTCGCCATCCTTGCGCCACAGGGATAGGCTTTGATCATGGCGCAGGCTGATGCTTTTGAGGTAAGCTAGATCACCAATAAAGCTATAGCTTGAAAGATAGTAGCCGTTTTTCACGTGATAGCTCGGATCGTATGCAAGGAGCACGATAAATGAATATTGGCCAGACCAAGGTTGTCGACATCGCCGGACTGAAAGTTCACTACCAAGATCAGCTTGGTGCCGGTGGTCTGGATTTCGGGCTGGATTTCCTCGACCTTTTTGCTCAGAAAAACTGGAAAGCAGGTCGAGCTTTTGAAATGTGCTGTGGTCCAGGGTACATCGGTTTTGCACTGCTCGCAAATCATTATTGTGAGACGCTCTGCCTGGCCGATATAAACCCAGTGGCAGTGGAGGTGTGCAAACGAACCATCGCTGAAAATGGATTGGAAGATCGAGTCAGCGTTTACCTCTCCGATGGTCTGACCGATATCCCGGCGCATGAAAAGTGGGACGTGGTGGTGGGTAATCCACCGCAGTATGCCGAGGATGGCCCGCGTGAAGAGCGGATTGGACGGGCGATTAAGTTTACACTGCCCAAGCTGATCTGGCTGGATGAGGATTGGCACATCCATCGTGATCTATACAACAATGTGGGCAAACATTTGAACCAGGATGGTCAAGTGGTAATCATGGAGGCCCGTCTGGGCAGTGATGAGCACGATTTTATCGAGATGATTGAAGAGAGTGGCCTGAAGTATATCGGGCGTCTACCCTGTAAAGGAGATCGACGTTTTTTCTATGTACACGCCTGTCAGCGTTCATAGAGTGATGGCAATCGGTTGTCGATTTTGGTTGGCTATTGATGTGGAATCCAGAGAAATCGTTGGTGTTCACCTCGGATCGCGTAACCAAAAAGGCGCAAAAGCGCTCTGGGCATCTTTACCACCTTTATATCGCCAATGCGCTGTTTGTTATACGGATTATTGGTCATCCTATGAATCCATCATTGCCAGAACACGACACAAGCCTGTGAGCAAAGAAAATGGTAAGACCAACCGAATTGAGCGTTTCAATAACACCCTGTGGCAACGTTTATCTCGGTTGACACGAATGACTCTTTCCTTCTCTTAAAAAGCTCAAAAATCACATTGGCGCAGTTTGGTATTTTGTCCATTACTACAATGCATCCTTACCTCTGTAGGACTACGTTATCTTGTTTCATGGGGTTACATGCCGTAAACTCAATCGTTACAATATTGCATCCACACACCATGTCATAGCACGGTTTCCCACGTGATCAAAGCAGATACCCCCATCAAGCTCTATTTGATTTCTCCGGTAGCGGATCATAATGTCACCCGTGACCACTGTTTTGGTGATCCTGCCGATGCGCTGAGGATGTCACAGACCGTCTCTTCGGCCATCGTCACCGTGGCGGCCATGGCCCCTGAAGGGGTTGAAGTCTCGGTGTGCGATGAAGCCATTCAAGAGGTTGATTTTGCTCATGAGGCGGAGATCATCGGCCTGACGGCCAACATCTCTCAAACCCGGCGTGCCATTGAGATCGCCAAGGCGTTTCAAGCCCGTGGAAAAACGGTGGTGATGGGTGGGCCGCAGGTCTCTTTGGTGCCGTATTTATTCTTCGAATATGCCGATACATTGGTGCTGGGTGAGTTGGAGCCCATTGCCGACCTTTTTTTCTCAGACCTGCTTCAGGGGCGTCTGAAAGCGGAATACCATGGCAGTCCGGCCGATATGACCACCTCGCCGGTTCCGCGTTGGGAACTGTTTCAACACGATCAGGTGTTGTCGGGCACGGTTCAGACCAGTCGCGGCTGCCCCTATCACTGTAATTTTTGCGATATTATCCACATCGCTGGGCACAAGCAGCGCTATAAATCACAGCAGCAAGTGATTTCAGAGATACAGACCCTTTACGACTATGGCCACAACCATATTTTCATCCTCGACGATAATTTTACCGCTAAAAGAAGTAAAGCAAAGGAGATTCTCTCCGCCATCATCGACTGGAACGGTCAAGATGGACGAGAATTTATCGTGTTCTCTTCGCAGGTCTCGATTGATCTGGCCCAGGAGGATCAGTTGTTGGCGTTATGCCATCGGGCTGGAATGCTGGAGATGTTCATCGGTTTGGAGAGTGATAATCAAAAAGCGTTGGTTGAGAGCAATAAGCGGCAGAATCTTAATCTGGATCTAACTGGGCAGTGCCATAAACTGGCGCGGGCTGGGCTGAAAATCGTCCCCGGTTTGATCGTTGGATTTGACAGCGATGATCGTTCGGTCTTTCAGCGACAATATGATTTTGCCATGTCGCTCCCTGTGGGGCCGGTCAAGGTGTCGATGCTGGCGGCTCCGGTCTCGACACCGCTGTTTGCCAAGATGCGCGAACAGAATCGGCTGATTACCAACCACAGTGAGATGCAGGCTTTGAGCGGTACGCTCTTTACCAACATCATCCCCGCTCAGATGAGCCGGGCGGACCTCTACATCGGCCACCTGTGGCTGTTGAGCAAGCTCTACCATCCTGAGAATTTCGTGCAGCGGTTGGAGTTGCTGTCTTCGATGCTTGCGCCGCCGCCATGGCATGGGCGTGAAGGGAGAGGGTTCAAGCGCATGCGTCCGCGTTCGGTGGCGATGGCGTCATCGATTATTCGCGATGTGATTCGCACCCATCCGATGATCTCAAAGGTGATTCGACACACATCATGGCTGGCCAAACAGCGCCCGGAGATCAAAAGCGGCCTCTACGATGTCTTGAAGTACTATCTGATGATTCTGCACAATCACCGGGCCAACGGTACCTATCGGCTGGATTGGGCTGAGTTGGATGCTCCGCCGTTTGGCATTGAAGATGGTGATGAGCGTTTGCAGAAGATTCGAAAAGAGGATGGAGAAACGGTAACACTTTAGAAGGCCGACAGTCGGGAGAGGACTTTGTTCATATCCTTATCCATTGATCAACGATGCCATGATCATCAAACACCGCCAGGAATGGACAGACGAAGAGATGGTGCATCAGATCCAAGGAACCTTTATTTTCAATACTTTTACGGTTATTCTAGCTTCACCTTGGACGACTGATTCTTAATACAACAGTTGCTGAACCAGTTACAGGCTTATGTGGAGGGGCGATTTGACTTTTTGAGAAGATCTTATCGAAGCACTATTGATGTTGGACCTCTCGGATGAGGAACTCATTAATGTCTTTTATTTCGGCTTGCGCTTCCACGTATGTTTTTTGGTTTTGCCTGGAAGAGCCCCAATTTGGCGATGGTGTCATGATAGAGAGAGTCAGTGTGGGGTAAGGGTTACCAGGATGTAATGAAGCACACACGGCTCGAACTGGTCAGCGGCCTTGTGACGACCAATGGCACGCAAGTTGGCGCAGAAGTGGGGCCAAGTATCGGTTGTGATATCATCCAGACTCTCCACCGTCCACCCGGCCTGGTGGCACATGGCCGGGTAACGCTCCAGGGTCATCTGGCGATTAACCTTCGGGATCCAGTCGCCCCACAAATTGCTGTCAGAGGAGAATATCATGTCGGTTAGCACCATGCGCCCGTCCGGGGCCAGGCTGCGATGCGCGCTAGCAAGGAATGCCGTACGTGGATCGAAGTGAAACGCCGCCTCCACAGCGATGATGCGATCCAGGCTTCCGGGAGGGACGGTCAATTTTGTGGCGTTCATGACCTGAAAGTCGAGTCCGGGGTGACGCCGCATTGCCTCTGAGATCTGTTTTGGAGAGATGTTGACTCCGGTGACCCTGGAATCGGGGCGGGCTTGCTGGATCATTCGTGTGGTGTCACCCAATCCGCACCCCACATCCAGGATGGTGAGGTCGGGTCTGTCCAGAGAGGCTGCTTCGATGTGGCGTGCCACCAGCGCTTTACAGGCTTGGGCGTTGTTCTCGGGGTGATCGCGCCAATCTCCCACATTGTAAAAACCGGTTCCGTCGTACTGGTCCCGGGTGTGTTGATGCAGTATGACTCGATCATATTTTGAAATGAAGTCAGACTTATTTGTATGGGGCATCGTGCTGCTTCCCTTTTTAATTAAATGACATATCTATTTAGTTGATCATAGCACAATTGATGCTTTTGTAGATAGGCAAAATCGCCAATAGAGCTATATACTCAATGATCCTTAGTGGCCTGAGAGCCTGTTTAAGAACTCGCTTTTTCTCGCAGGCACTGGGCGGTTCTAATTATTCCAAGGCCCTTCCAAACCAAGACCATCTGAGTAATATAATGGTATATGGACACCAAAACAATCCTCAGTTACTCTCATTATGAATTGGCTAAAACACGAACACGCAAGGGCTATGCGACGGTCCATAACGGAGACCGTCAGCTTTACTATTGTACTGTCTGCGATTCGTCAAGAGGATGGAATGTCGCTGACTTGCTGATATGGAAGGAAAATGAGAGCTGAGATGACTCAAGAACGGCGCGGTTCGAAAATCCTGCTGATCGCCCCATTGGTAGACACCAACGTCACCCGTGACAACTGCTTTGGTGTTCCAGGTGACAACACCAAAATTGTCCAAACCATATCCGCTCCCATTGCGACCGTTGCCGCTTTTGTACCGGATGATTTTGAGATCCAGGTGTGTGATGAAGCGATCCAGGATCTTGATTTTGATGCTGAGGTTGATATTGTCGGCATCACCGCCAATGTGGTTCAGGCCGAACGGGCGATAGAGATCGCCAAAGCCTTCAAAAAACGCGGTAAGACAGTGGTTATGGGCGGGCTTCATGTATCGTTGATGCCGGAGTATTTCGCCGACCATGTCGATGCCATCGTTATCGGTGAGCTGGAGTCGGTTGCTGAACGCCTCTTTGATGATCTGCGTGCGGGCCGCTTGAAACCGCGTTATCAGGGCAGCCGTACCGATTTGCACAACTCACCGCCGCCGCGATGGGATCTCTTTCCACATGATCATGTCCTGATCAGCTCGGTTCAGATCAGCCGAGGTTGCCCTTTTGACTGTTCATTCTGCAGCGTAGTCCAATATTTAGGGCATAAACAGCGCCATAAGCGTACTGATCAGGTAATCTCTGAAATCCAGACGCTCTACGACTATGGCTATACCAATATCTATCTCTCCGACGATAATCTGACCGCCAATAAACAAAAAGCCCATGAGATCATCTCAGCGGTGAGGGATTGGAATGGTAAAAACGGTCGGGAGTGGATTGTGTTTGCAGCGCAGGCGTCGATTGACCTTGCCGATGATCCGGCGTTGACCAAACTGTGTCATCAGGCGGGTATTCTGGATGTCTTTGTCGGTTTTGAGACCAACAGTCCACAGGCGCTGAAAGAGTGCAACAAAAAGCCTAACTTAGAGGTCGATCTGGCGGATCAGTGTTACACCCTGGTTCGGGCTGGATTGCGTGTGGAACCGGGGTTGATCGTCGGTTTTGACAGTGATGATCATTCCATTTTTCAAAAACAGTTTGAGTTCTTTATGTCCCTGCCGGTTGCGGGCATTCGTACCACCATGTTGATTGCCCCGATTACCACCCGTTTATACAGAGAGATGAAGGCACAGAACCGCATCCGGTCGGAGGAGATCAAAGATCACTCGCTTAGCGATACCTTCTCGACCAACATCATCCCGGCGCAGATGTCCATGGCGGACCTTCATACCGGCTATGTCTGGTTGAACAGTCGGCTCTACCATCCCGATAACTTTCTGGCCCGTTTTGACCTGTTGGCCGAAACCTTGGCACCGTCGCCCTGGATTGGCCAAGAAGAAGCCTGTCGCAGAATGCGCCCTAATACGACTCGCTTGGCCTCCTCTTTCATGCGTGATGTGATGCGCAGCGTGCCCCAGGCGTCCAGGATTATCAGGCATGCCTCCTGGTTGATGAAAAAACATCCAGAGATCAAGAATGGTCTGACTAGCATGTTGCAGCGCTATTTAATAGATCTGCGCATTCATATCATGAAGGGGCTTTATAACCCGGAGTGGGCAGAAGCTTCGGCCCCACCATTTGCCCAGAAAAATCAAACAGGCTCTTGTCTGGAGTGAAATGATATTAACATATTTATATAACAAGATTTTTATGGCAGCTATTTATGCAGCTTTTGAGAAAAGTTTCTCACAGTCTACAGGACTCAAATAACCACTAAGCACCTCATCAATACACCATCTTCAACAAGTCTCCCGTCCGATAAAAAGCGCCAACGGTCAAACCAGCCGTAATGGCTGCTGCGTTATCAGCATACTCTTCCAGCCCAACCACATGCAGCTTTGCTTTAGGATCTGCCGTACCGATGCCAACATTGCCATCTGTATGCACCATAAATTTAGGTTCTTCTACCATATTGGGCTTTGTTGTGCAATTGCCGCCTGATGGTATACAATTTATCCTTCTTAAAAAGGAGGAATGTTCTTATGGATGCCACAGAGCAACAAGCCATCAAAGGACTTTGTTGCGCAATTGCCGCCTGAGAGGATCAAAGGAAAGAACTTCCACTGGTGTGTGAATTAAAGTAAGTTTGACTCAATTTTCACCGGATCACTGGACTTCCGTCAGTTCGATCAGTGGAAGACTTTGATGCTTTATTGCCATGGAATGCTTCTCTTGAACGAACTCCAAAGGAAGACGGGTAGAAATTGACGCTTACGAACAACGGCCTATTATATGTGGAGCGGTATGATGACAACAGTGAATTCAAACGCGGTTCGGGATGATTGGTATCGACGCGGATTCAGTTGTGACCTGTGTATTGATCCTCCTGGTCAATTCTGGGAAGACTTTGTGCATCCAGTGGATGAGGTGGTGATTGTCTTAGAAGGGAACATGGCATTTGAAGTCGAAGGAGAGGTCTATCATCCTGTGCCGGGTGAAGAGTTGCTTATTCCAGCACATGCGGTTCACTCAGCCAGAAATGTGGGAAAGATCACATCACGTTGGCTTTATGGTTATCGTCAAACCGGTGGTGACTGATATGCAGGCGATCTCTTCCATACTGAACTATGAGGAACCCCTGTACCGGCCTCCATCCGAAGGTGGGAATCTCATCATTCAGGCAACCATAGGTTGTAGTTTTAACCGATGTACCTTCTGCTCTATGTATCGGAGCAAGCAGTTCAGTATCCGTCCTCTGGAGGATGTGTGTACCGATATTGATCGTGCAGCATCTTTGTGGCCAGACGCCCACCGCGTGTTTCTAGCTGATGGAGACGCTCTGGTTTTGCCTATGGATTATCTGCTACGTATTCTGGATCATCTTGCAATGCGACTTCCCAGATTGGCGCGGGTCTCTTGTTACGCATTGCCAGCCAATCTTCTAAAAAAAACGATTGGAGAGTTAGATAAACTTCGATCCAGGAAACTCTCTCTTCTCTATTACGGCATTGAAACCGGGAATGCGCCATTGCTCAAGCGCATCATCAAAGGTGCCACAGTAGACGGCATGGTGGAAGGACTTATAAAGGCGGATGAGGTGGGCATGAAAATTTCCGCAACGGTGGTTTTGGGTCTTGGAGGCCAGAAACATTGGCAGGAACACATTGATGATACCATTGATCTTCTTCATAGGGCACCAGTTAATTATCTTTCTACTCTGCAACTCTACCTGGATGATTCTGTCAAAGTCGTGTTTCTTGATGGCTTCGATTCGCCCTTTCGCGATCAGAACGATATGGCTATTCTAAAGGAACAGCACCGCTTGATCTCTGGTCTAACTGATCCTCCTAAACGGATTCTTTTCCGATCCAATCATGCTTCAAATGCGCTTGCCCTTGCGGGTACTTTGCCAAAAGATCGCCTAAGGCTCCTTGCCGAGATTGAGTCTGCACAGACCGGTGGTAAAACATTGCGACCAGAATGGCTGCGTGCACTGTAGTAATATGAATGCAATAATAGGTGAGTAAAAATGTCAAGTATCTATCCTGCTCCAGTCTCTTCCTTACTGACGTATGGTGATTGTCGAAAGATCGATTTTAACAAGGCGCACCCTAAAGGGTGGCCAGATTATATTAATGAGCTTGGTATCAATGAGGATCATATTCCAGACTTGATACGTATGATCAATGATAAGGATCTTCATAATCGATATTCGTATGATATCGCTGTTTGGGCGCCTATACACGCATGGCGGACGCTGGGAATGCTTCAGGCTACAGAGGCTATTAACGATTTAGTCGCATTATTAGACGAGGACAGTGATTGGAGTCTGGAGGAGATTCCCTTTGTTTTAGGTAAGATTGGAGAAGCCGCGATCAATCCTTTAGCCTCCTGCCTTGCAGAGAGAGAAAACGGCCTATGGCACCGAATTGCAGCGTTAAGGGGTCTGGAGGATATTGCCACAGAGTATCCAGAAAATCGTGATCAGATTATCCAAATTCTTGTTCTTGAGCTAAAAAAATTTCGTCAACATCAGTTAACCTTGAATGGTTTTATCATTGATACGCTGGCAACGCTGAAAGCAAAAGATGCGCTGCAATTGATCAAGCAAGCCTATGATGAGGATAAAGTGGACTTGTCTGTTATGGAAGACTTTGAAGATTATCAGATCGAGGTTGGTCTTCTTAAGAAGAGAAGGAAGCCAAGTCCACAATATCGTATTCGTTGGACGGCACCAAAGGATGATAAGTTACCAACGTCAGCATCGGATACACAAACCTATATGCGGGAGACACCTAAAGTTGGTAGAAACGATCCCTGTCCTTGTGGTAGCGGTCGTAAGTTTAAAAAGTGCTGCTTGAATTAAATCAAAGTATGATCCCAAATCTCTTTTATTACGAAGAAGATCGCCCAGAGACGGTTGGATCAACGCTGCGCGCGCTGGGGCATGTTTTAGGAGAAAAAGTTGGGTATTGCTTACCAAACAAAAAAAGAGATTTCAATTAAGAAATCCCTTTTAAACAGTTTATGAGAGAGAACGGTAACTACTCTGTGGCAGCTTCTTCTTCAGCACCCTCATCTTCCATGCCTTCTTCTTCGTCTTCTCCATCCGTATCATTTGGATCTTCAGGCTCTTCGTGGGCAATACCGGTATGACAATCGATGCATGTTTTACCCTCTTTGGTGGCTTTTTGGTGCTTTTTAGCCGCCGATTTATTTTGCTCATCAAATTGCATCGCTTCAAAATCATGACAGTGACGGCACTCTCTTGAGTTATTCTCTTTCATATGTGCGATCACATCCTGTGCCATCTTCCAACGGGCTTTTTCGAAGGAGGCTTTATCAGGATAGGTGCCAATCAGATGGTTAAAGATATCTTTGGAACCGACGGTGGCTTTGACACCGATCTTAGTTAACCACTGACCGAATGTTTTTCCATGGGGAACATGACAGTCAGCACAGGTTGCACGAACACCGGTACGGTTTTTATAGTGAACTGTCTCTTTGTACTCTTCGTAGACACCATCCATTTCATGACAGGAGACACAGAGTTCCATGCTGTTGGTTGCGTTCATAGTAAAATGGAAAACGAGAAAAAAGATTCCACCAGCGACAAATCCAACGATCAGTAGAAGACCGAGAGAAAATTTAGCACTGGGTGTCCATAATGCATTCCACAGGGATTTCATAATATGTTTGACTCCTTCATTACATATCTCTTTTCTAACATATCTGTTTCAAGAAAAGATAAACGGACCAATGTCTGATCATTCACCCCATAAATAAATATAAAAACATGCGAAAAGTTTTTATATTGATCGACCTACGTCAAACCCACGATCAATGATAGGTGGGTTGGGCTGTGGGTGGTTGTGAACGACTGTTTTGTTGTGGTTGTGTGGGTTGTGTTTTCTGTGTTGGCGGTGCAACCTCTTGGAATCCTGCAGGAATCTTAAAAAGGTTTTCATCAGGCATACCGGGTTTGATATGCGTGATGCTAAGAAGCGTATGCCCCGCCTGTTCCACCTTAATTGGCAGACGTAATTTCTGGTCGATCCATTGTGTGACCAGATGTTGTTGTTGCCCAATCTTTTGTGTGAAGCGCCATTTCTCTGTGAGACGGTTTTGAACCTGTTCTCGACCGAGCAGTTTTCTCTCCATTGCGGGAAAGCCAGCACCCTCTTGTTTCAGAATAATGTGACGCGTAGGATCGATCCAGAGTATGATCTGTTTTGTTTTTGAGACGATCTGCCATTGCTGTGCAGGAATACCATGAACAGAAGCTTGTTTTAGGAGGCGACAGGTGGTGGTGGCTTTCTGACAGGGAGATTGTGGCTGGTTGGGCAGGATATCACGATCTGGTTTTGGCGGAATCGGTGCCTGGCCAAAACCGCGATAATATTGCCGTTTATTGGGTAGAAGCGTCCATGCCTGCTGTTTTTTAAAATCAACGATAAGGATACGCTGATTGCCTTGAAAAGTGGCCTCTGAGCGGAGTTTAAAGGGACCAACGGAAAGTTTTCCATAGGTTTTTGGTTGGTTGGGTACTTGCGTCTCAATTTTTGCACTAAAATACCCACCATACCAGGGCATAGCCGCGGCTGTGAGTGGCAAAAGAAGTAGAATAGAGAGAAAACAGACATGCCAACAATAGCGCATGCTTTGAGTACTCCATTTAAAGATCGTACGTCCAATATTGTTTCAACCGATAATTGACATCTATAAATATAAAACAAAACTTTTGTAACAAAGATGAAATTTTATCGACAGAAACAGTCCATAAACCGCTTTTAGAGCTATGAGCAAAACTGATGCTACTATAAGCGATTTTAAAAAGAGATGCCAGGAACTAATTGAGTTATAGAGATCACCTAAGGAAACGTTGCGCTATTGATTAAGAAGAGCCGCTTTAAATCGGTGCCTGTTGTGCGAGCACTTCGCGTTTTCCTGCATGGTTTGGTGCAGAGATCAAGCCATCTTCCTCCATCTTTTCTACAATACGGGCGGCGCGGTTATAACCGATCTTAAAGTTGCGTTGGATCATGCTGGTGCTTACTTTGCGGGCCTTAAAGACCACTGCAACCGCTTGATCATAGAGTTCATCATAATCATCACCGCCACTTGAGGCCCCTCCTGCAGTACCATCGCTATCACCGACCGGCTGCTCAAACACCTCCATATTATATTGGGGCTTACCGGTCTTTTTAAGAAAATCCACCAGCCGGTTGACTTCATCATCGCTGACAAAGGGGGCGTGGATACGTTGAAGGTGAGAGACACCAGGTGGCAGATAGAGTCCATCTCCCATACCCAGAAGACCATCTGCACCGGGTTGATCCAGAATGGTGCGCGAGTCAATCTTGGAGAAAACTTTAAAGGAGAGACGGGTGGGAAAGTTGGATTTAACCAAGCCGGTGATCACATCCACAGAGGGGCGTTGGGTGGCAAGGATAAGATGAATTCCAGCCGCCCTAGCCATCTGCGCTAGACGTGCAATGGCCGGTTCCACATCCCCTTTAACCTGAATCATCAGGTCTGCAAGCTCATCAACGATAATCAGAATCAGGGGTTTTTTCTCCAGTTTAATCGGTTCATCCTGTTCAACAGGTGCGCCGGTTTCTGGATCAAAGCCGATGCGTACTTTACGGGTGGGTTGAATCCCTTTCTCTTTATGTTCGTCTACTTTTTGATTGTATCCATCTAAGTTACGCACTTTCATCTCAGACATCAGGCGATAGCGCTCTTCCATCTCTTTAACCGCCCACTTAAGTATGGAAGCGGCTTTCTGCATCTCTGTGACCACAGGCGCTAAAAGATGAGGAATGCCCTCATAGACAGAGAGTTCCAGCATCTTTGGATCAACCATGAGGAATTTTACTTCATCAGGGCGGCTGTGGGTGAGGATTGAGCAGATCATGGCACTGAGTGCCACCGATTTTCCAGAGCCGGTAGTGCCAGCCACCAGAAGATGGGGCATTTTAGCCAGATTGGCACAGGCGGCAAAACCGGTGATATCTGAGCCCAAAGCAACGGCTAGGGGGTGATTAATCTTTTTAAAGGTATCGGATTCTAAGACATCCCGCAGATAGACGGTATCGCGTTTTTCGTTTGGAATTTCAATACCGATGACGGTTTTCCCAGGCACATTACCGGTGACCCTTACAGATGGTGCCATAATGGAGCGTGCCAGATCTTCAGCAAGTCCAACCACTTTGGAGGCTTTCAGGCCAGGTGCGGGATCAAACTCAAAGGTGGTTACCACAGGACCGGGGATGACATCGACGATCTGCCCTTTAACCTTGAAATCAGCCAAACGCTGCTCAAGGATTTTTGCTTTCTCAAGTAAAACGGTGCGGTCTGTTCCCTTCGCATCGACTGGAGGTTGAGCGAGAAGATCCAGCGGGGGGAGGGGAGGGGGCTCCTCTGGATCAACATCCTC
>JBQGBW010000048.1:0-28302 GCA_052043475.1 Magnetococcales bacterium HHB-1 | reverse complement strand
TTCACAGGTTTGACGAACCAACTCGCGGACACGCAATCCGACATCGCCTGTCAAAACCTTATAACGATATTTTGTTACCCAAACAAAATGGTACTGAATATCAAAAACTGTATGACTTCCATAGCGATAGCCCATATAGCCCTCCCCTGCCCTGAAACAAAAACATACTTATGTTCTCTATATCGGCAGATTGGTGCTAAAAGCTGACCGCCTGAAAGGCGGTGGTTTTAACCTTTTGCATGGATAATAAAAAAAATTAAAAAAAACATCGCTCGTTGTTGACAGTAGAAAAACAGACCCCATATAAGGGGTAACAGCAAGAACAACTCAATTTAAACTTAAACACACATACAATAAAACACGTATTATTCTATAGGAGATAACAATGGCGATTGTACATTATGACCCTTTTCGTGGTATTCGTCAGATGCAACGTGAGTTTAATCAGGCTTTTGGCCACCCTTTCTTTGAGGGAGAAACCAGTGCCATCAGCGATGGAGAGATCCGCGTCGATATTAAAGAGGGCGAAGATGCACTGATTTTACGCGCCGACATGCCGGGCATGAATCAAAAAGATATTGATGTTCATGTGGAGAATGGCCGTCTGACCATCAGCGGCGCGCGTCAATTCTCTAAAGAGGAGAAACGTAAAGATTTCCACCTGTTAGAGCGCGCTTATGGCCGCTTCAGTCGCGCTTTTCAACTCCCCTCCACCACCGATGCCAGCCACATTAAAGCCAAATATAAAGCCGGCGTTTTAGAGGTCTCCATCCCTAAAAAAGAGCAGGCAAAGCCTCAGTCAATCCAGATCTCTGTAGAAGAGTAACTGTAAAAGAAACGCCTCAACATAAAAAGCGCCAAGAACAGCGTATTCTTGGCGCTTTTTGTTACGCTAAAGAAGATAAAAGCAGAGTACAGGAAAAAAGATTACTTTTTTAAAGCAATGGATCGTTTATGGTTAACCTTTCCAGTCGCCATAATCTCTGCAAGATGGGTAAACGCAGGGGACTTGCTTCCATCATCTTTATCAATAAAATAGCTATGGCCTTTAGGTAGATCAAATACGTTATTGAAATCATCGCAATCGACTTCATAAACATTCTTTGGCACACGACTGAGTTCTTCAGGCCCTGTATCGCCCAAACGGTGCGTAAAAACCAGATGAAAAAGATTGGAAATAATACTCGCTTTCAACGCGGTATCATCATCGGCAAAATAGACCAGAACATTATGCCCCACTTCAGGAATATGTCTTCCCTCCTCCCCAGACTCCAAGGATTCATTCGGGATATCCGCAGCCATCATAAAAATATTCCGGATAAAACGCGGTGCCTTCGCCCTGTTACCATGCGTACTGTTCTGCACCCACGCTTTCACGCCTTTCATCAAAACACGGTTCCCCATCGAATGGGTCAGAAAACTAAACCGTAAGACCAACTTCGCCTCAACTTTCCATTTGAGCAGCATATCAAGCAATTTGGAAAAAGCGTGCCGGCTGTTTTCAGCCGCTTTTTGATCATCACTGTAATCCTTGATAATACCAAAATCATTATCACAGGGCCAGATCACAGGCACCACCATAATGGCTTTATTCCGTGTGCTCTCTCGATCTTTAAACTGCGCAATCACCTTTTTTGTTCGTGGAAAAATGTCCGACTCAGGAAGATTGCTAAAGCCATGAACATAAAAAAGAATCTCTAATTCTTGTATCCTGGAAGAACGACCAATCAAGAGTTCTTCTAACGCCTCTTTAAAGTTTTCTTCACCAATTTCTGCATAATTCCCTTCACCTTGACGTTTACAAAAGGCCAAGCTATTCAACACACTGTTATTATCAAGATCAAAATTAACCCGACGCATCACCGCAGGGTCACCTGAAGCCCCCTCTTTAAATACACGATTAGTAATAAAGAAAATCTCCTCAGACATCGTATTCTCCCACAATTAGATTTAAAAAATCAGATCATCATTAAACACATTATCAATAAGATATAAGATATCTATTGATAATTTTAACAGTGCTCAATTTAAAAGAGTAGTAGCATCTTTAACAGCCCTATGTCAAATATTAATTCTAAATAATTTACCAAAAAGCAATCTTTCCACAGACCACCGGTATCTTTAAAAAACAGACAACATCTTTGCCAGCTTCTGAAAATAGCGTTGCGGTATCATAGAATGATGATCATAGGTAATATGATATCCCTTTTTTATCAAATCAAAACGACGCCGTGGCCAGGTTAGAATCAATTGATCCCCCTGCACCATCAGGTGAGGCGTATTTAAACTTTCTTTAAGCTGCACTTGAAGTGAACGCACCGGCGTGACAAACAGATCACTATGATAAGCTGCACGCAACAGCGCCAAAGAGAGAATCTTCTTTACTCCAGGCCAATTCCCCTTCTCACTTTTTCGCCGATAGAGATAGATCAGATTCTTCTGATGATAGGGACGCCACTGCAATAACTGTTCTGCCAGAAAATCTGCACGGGAGAAATCTTTACTTAATCCCGCCGCTAAAATACGCAGATAATTACTTTGCCGATAATGGGGACGCAATGCATCCAGACGATCCAAGGTGTTTATCAACGCCTCTGTACGATGACTGTTGCCTTGTATGGTTGCCATCTTATGGAGCAGATCCAGATGATCAATGGTGTGGAGTTGTTTTTCTAACCGCGCCAGACGCCACATCAGTTGACTTTTTGGTGCAGAAGAGAACTGAGCCAGCCAAAAAGCACTTTTAAACTGCGGCACCATAACAATCCAGAATAACACAACCACGCCACCAATACCGATCACCAGACGACGTTGAGAACGCCCGTTCATTGATCGATCCGACCTGTTCTCTATCCATACCAGTGGAATCAATGTATAGAGCGTCAGCATCACCACCATGGAACGTGGCGCTGCTGAAAAGATCCCCTGTAAAAGATAGCCTAACCATCCGGCCATAATTCCCGCAATCAACAACGAATCACGCTGCTGTGACTTTTGATCACATCTCATCTTCTGCTTAAAAACCGTCAAAGCCTGACGAAAAAGAAGCGACCAGAAGAGAAGATAACAAAGAAACGCAAACAGTCCCCCCTCCTGCAAAATCTCCAGATATTCAGAGTGGCTGTGGCGATAGAATAGACTGGTGGGAAACAACCCACTGCTTTTTGGCTGATGCTGAAAAAAAAGATCCATGGCCGCACCAAAACCATGACCAAAAAATGGCGCCTCTAAAAAAGCATGCCAGGCCACACTCCAGGGAAACAGACGATCCGCCCATCCAGAAGGGTAGAGAAAAAGGCGCATACGGCCCCAGAATTCACTGCCAAACGCCTGACGAAAACCTTCTGTCTGTCCTAAAATGATGTAAAGAAATGTAGAGGCCAGAAAAAGCGCCATCACCATCTTCAAGCCTTTTTTACGCCGTGAAAAGACACGGGTTGTATAAAAAAAAGCAATTAAAACAAAGAGGGTGATAAAAGGAAAAATCATCCGTCCGCCACGACTGCCACTGGCAAAAAGGGCCAATGCACCCACAACAAACGCCGCGCCAAAAAGCAGACGTAGCCCGCCATGAAGATAACGCTCAGAGGATCGTGTGTGAGAAGAGATTGAAAGAGGTGCTAACGTGAATGCTAAACAGAGCGGTAACAGAAGAAGCAGAAAACCTGTGAAAAAGTTAATATTGCCAAAGGCGCCTGCACCCTGTTCAAAAAAGGGGTGCCACACAGGAAGCGGAATATACCAGGAGAGAAGCAAAGATTGAATGGAGACAGAGAGTATCGTGATCGCCAGCCAGAACAGCAGCGCTAAAAGATACCCTTGCGAGATGAAAGTAAAAACAAAAAAAGCCCACAGAACCGCCGCAAGCAATCCTGCAACCGTCTCAGGCCCAAGGGTATTGATTTCACCAGAGATCAACCACCCAGCCCCCGGTGCCATCAATAAAAGCACCAGAGGCTGAAGTTTCCAGAGTGTTGTCTCACAAAGAGTTATCCTCCCACGGAAAACAAAAAAGGCAAACACACCCCATAGCAGCGTAACACTTCCTCCCACCAGAAATATCTTATAGATATGGATACGGAAAAAGAGTGGTGAAGCGTGACTATGGATCAAAAAAAAGAGCAGACCAGGTAGCGTCAGGAGAAAAAAACGCATCCAAAGTTTTCCTCATAAAAGAGACCAACGACGCTCTTGTTTTAATAAAACAGCGCGCTTTTTGCGCAATAATCTCAAAACCCTAACGGCCGATCCGCCACATTTGCACCACACTGAAGGAGGTCAAAAGCGCCAATGTTATCCAAGCCATAACCATTGAAGAGAGCATCACACATATCCTTTTCAAAAGTTCAGCGCCATACTTATCAATATAAAAAAAACTTTTTTACTAAGTATGCGCCGTTAAGTTGAAGATAGGAATTTGGTCATGGTGGTTAGACAGCAGAATGCATGCCAGAGTTTCATTTTCTATTAAAACCGATAACGCTACTTAAGAATCTTAAATCATGGTCTCCAATGCGCGAATGGCATCATCTAAGTCTGCATAGCGCAAGGAGAAGGCAGGAAGCGTTCTTGCCATCTGCACCACCCTTAAAAACCCCTCCTCCCCTAAGATATCGTAGTTAAACGACTGTGAGGCGAGTCTTAGAAAAAGATGATCCGCTTGCAGTGGGGTAAATTGGGATACTTTCGCCTGCACATCATATTGAGGAAAGACGATCACCCCTGGCTTAATCCGCTGATGCATGGCGATCACACTCTTTTCTGGCGGCCTTAGATGCGCCACCGTACCTTTGCGTGTCCGTGGAAAACGCGGCCCAAGTTGCGCTTTAGAGGAGAATTTTTCAATCACACCGATTGATTTGTTCTTCAGTGCGGCAGGTCGTGCCAAAGGAAGAAGCTCGCCCGTGGTGAGGGACATTAAGCCAAATTCATCAGAGAAAAAACGCCAACCACTCAAAGCGAGTGCGGCGGAGAGCGTCGTTTTACCGGCACCAGGCGCACCAGGAAAGAGAAAAGCGACCCCTTTTTTCTCCACTACCGCTGCATGAAAGAGCAATAGATGGTTCATACGGGAGGCGATACAAAAATTTTGCCCCCACTCTAAGAGCGGTAAAGCATGATCTAAAGGAAAAGGAGCAAAAGGGGACACGCCCCCCGGTAAAAAATGGATGGTTGGACGAAACCAGCGTCGAAACCCTTTTCCTCTTCTCAGATGGATAATCAGATCCGCTGGGAGCCTCCAGGGCGGATCGATCACAGGGTGATTACGATAGAGAAAAAGAATCTGTTTGGCAAACCCTGGTACACGGGCATGCAGTGCCACAGAAAAAGGCCCCGTATACCAGCGCAACCCCTCCTCTTTCAACCGCCGTTCCACCTCCTGAATCGATAGATCACGCAACCTTCTGACAGGAATATCTTCTCGATTTTCAGACGCCTCAGATGTCACTTTCATATAAAATATTCCTATCAATGATAAAGGCTCAAAAATAATTATCCAGACCACAGGCTTAAAAATCACAAGGCGTATCCAAAGCAGCCCGATTTAATCTTTTAAGTCGATACAATCTTCTCTCATGAGATTCCCTTGCAAAAATAATGACGCAATTTTTTCTCAAAAGATAATCATGATCAATGGATCATCACTATTTTTTATTATAGAAAAATCTGCTATATTTAAAGGAGAAAAATAGCTTCATGAACCAGAAACATTTTAAGATTCACCTATTTTTCACATAATCATCCTGAAAGCTTCACTGCATTTAGCTTATGATCATTGAATAGGTAAGGGGCGTGAAAGTATTAAAGATGCTTTTGCGACCAATCAATAAAAACACGCTCCTTATTTTGTTCCCAACCCCTCTTTCTCACGTTACACGCCAATCGTTATAAAAGTGTATCTCTTTTAACATGAAGATCTCGAACCATCGAGTCTATCTGAAATATCACTGATAACCCCATGAATGACGCTTCCAATCTGATTTTGATCGTTGAAGATGAGAAGGATCTCGTCACCACCCTGGAATATAACCTCAAACAGGAAGGCTACCGAACCCAATATGCGCTGACTGGTGAAGATGGACTGCGCATGGCCCGTGGCGACCCTAAACCCCATCTGATTGTCCTCGATCTGATGCTACCTGGGATATCTGGCATTGAGGTCTGCCGTCGTCTCCGGGAAGACCCCCTCACCAGAACCATGCCGATCATCATCCTTACCGCACGCGGTGAAGAGATCGACAAAGTGGTGGGCTTTGAAGCCGGCGCCGATGACTACCTTGTGAAACCCTTCAAAATTCGTGAACTCATTCTACGGATTCGTGCCGTTCTGCGCCGTGCCCACTGCGCCGATCACTTCGACCGACATAAAGAGATCGTCTTTGGACCCTTGAAAGTCGATATGGATGGCCATCGTGTCTGGGTGAACGAAGAAGAGATCTCATTGACCGCAATCGAGTTTCGTATGCTCTCCACCTTTTTAACCCATAAAGGACAGGTACAGAGTCGGGACTCACTGCTCAATGCGGTCTGGGGCATGAACGCCTTTGTAATCCAGACCCGTACGGTCGATGCCCATGTAAAAAGGCTCCGTGAAAAACTGGGCTCAATCGGACGCTTTATTGAAACCATTCGAGGAGTAGGCTATCGCTTTAAACGCGATCCTGAATGATTCACTGTGCGACTTGGCGTTAGAGGGAAACTCTTTCTACTCTCTCTGCTACTCATTGTTGGTGTGGTGGTAGCAGCGGGAATATTTCTAGAATATCGCTTAAGCGAAAGGCTTGAAGCCCGTGCGGTTTCTGAACTGCTGCGACATGCAAAATCGGCCCGCGTTCTCTTAAATACCTTTCGCGATACCCCCACCATTGAAAGCATCGATCTTCTGGCCGATCAACTCAGTGAAGCCACTGCGGTTAGAATCACGTTCATCGACGAAGATGGCAGTATTTTAGGCGACTCCCGACTCTCTCCCATCGAAATCCTTCCGGTCGAAAATCATGGAACACGACCTGAAGTGGTGGAGGCCCAGAAAAATTATGTCGGCCACTCCAAACGCTACTCCACGACACTGCGCACCACCATGATGTTCGTGGCCATCCCTTTTGAGTGGCCCACTGGACGTAAAGGTACGGTACGTACCGCGATGAGTCTGGAGGATGTAGAAAAAGCCAAGGTGAATCAACGCCTTCTTCTCTTCGCCGCCGGTATGTTCGCTCTCTTTATCGCCATCTCGATCAGTGGCTTAAATGCCCACTTGGCCACCCGCACACTGCGCGCTCTGGTGGATCATGTGCGTCTTAACTTTGAACACCCCCGCCAGGAAGGGAAGAAGACCGGTTTAATTCCTCCGACCAAAAAATCACGCAAAGCCAATCAAAATCCTCCTGCACTCTTCACCCATGATGAGATCGGTGGTTTGGCGGGTTCCTTTAACCGCATGGCCAAAAAACTGGAAAACGCAGTCGCCACCCTGGCTGAGGAGCGCGACCGCATCCAGACCGTACTCGAAAGTATGGGTGAAGGTGTACTCGCGCTCGATAAAAAAGGGGGCGTTAATCTGGCCAATCAATCGGCACTCAACTTTCTGCAACTCTCACCACCACCCCCGATTGGTACAAAACTGAAAGATCTCGTCCATCAGGAGAACGAAAAAGCCTTTTTCCAGGTCATCGAAAATCTCCCCCTACCCGGTCAAACCGAGGTCGATTTCCCCAGCCACCCCCCAAAACGCTTCTATATCCAAAAAACCCCCACCGGCACGCAAGAGGGCTGCTGTGTGATTGTGCTGCGGGATATCACGGAAATTCATCGTCAAGAACAGATCCGCCGCGATTTTGTTGCCAATGTCTCCCATGAACTGCGCACACCGGTCTCCATCATCTTAGCCAACATTGAAACCCTGCTCGATGGTGCAGCGCATGAGGATCAGGACTTCAGCCGCACCCTGATGCAGGCCGTGGAACGCCACGCCTTAAGGCTCTCACGCCTCATCAGTGATCTCCTCGACCTCTCCCGTATCGAATATGGCCAACATGAACTCTGTCCAGAGAAGGTGAGCATTAAAAGTGCTGTCGCCCGCGTCATCGAAGAGGTCTCTCCACTCTCCTCAGATAAAAACATCTCAATCCATAACCATGTTGAAGATAACCTCGCCGCACTGGCTGATCCTGGTGCCTTGGAACAGATCCTCTTTAACCTCCTCGATAACGCCACCAAATATACCCCCAACGGTGGCCGAATCATTGTCCGCGCCTGGCAACAGACCCACATGATCCGCATTGAGGTGGAAGATAACGGTTTTGGTATCGAGCCCAAACACCACCCTAGACTCTATGAACGCTTCTACCGCGTCGACCCCGGACGCAACCACAACGATGGCAGTACCGGTTTAGGACTGCCCATTGTCAAACGTCTGGTACAGACCATGGGCGGAAAAACCGCTTTTGAATCCATTCAACCCCACGGCTCACTCTTCTGGTTTACCATACCTGCCCATCAGGAGGAACGTGCTTAAGTTTTCTTATAAACAACCTTTTTTTATTTAACATCCTAAGATTTGCTTAAAGTCCCAAGAAAAGCGACCGAAAAGTAAGTTAGATCATAAAAAGTCGCTTCCTTAAACTGGATCGCGAACGTGTTTTCTTTTTGTAATCAAGGGAGAGTTGTGTCATAATCAAAATCTGAAAGCATAAAAACATCGCAACGCAAATTGCCGCTTTTGATTATGACCATAACGCCCATTCGGCGTGTCCTTATCCGGCGGAGGAGCGCAATGAATGAAACACGAGTAAAAAACTATCTGGATATAACCAGACGTCGTCTGGAAGTACAGAAAACACGAGAGCGATTTAAACGCGAACTGGATAAAGAGAAAGCGCGTATTGCTAAAGAGATTTTCTATGCAGATCTGTTATCTGTACTGATTGTGGTTATCTTAGCCATGTTCCTTAAGATGATTGGTTACTGGACACCAGCACAAACGCTGATTAATACAGTGCTATTCTCCTTAATACCATTAACCTGGTCGTTATGGCGTGAGCAGACACTGCTCCATCGGCGCGCAAAAGAGATCAAAAAGAATATCCGCTCTGAAATGCGCCTGCGGCGTCCTCAACAGCAGGAAGCTTAAGCATGATGGATATCAAAAAAATTTAAAGAAGCCCTCTTCATAGATCATAGAGAAGAGGGCTTCTTTTTTTATTTAATCGTGGAATCTTCAGGTAATCCTCATGTCCAAAACACGACGATCCGTTCTGATGATCGCCTTCCATTTTCCCCCAGCTTACGGCTTCAGTGGCACACAGAGAACATTAAAATTCGTCCGTTTCCTAAAAGATTTTGGCTGGCAACCCATTGTACTCACCGCCGCCCCTTATGCCTATCCTGAAACCTCCTCCAGTCAACTGCAAGATATTCCTGCATCCACCCCGGTGATTCGTGCCCCTGCACTCGATGCATCACGCCACTTAGCGATTGCAGGTAAATATTTTCGTTTCACCGCCCTACCCGACCGCTGGGCTTCCTGGCGCCTGTTCGCCGTTAAAAAAGGGCTCAAGGCCATCCACACCCATCAACCCGATCTCATCTGGAGTACCTACCCTTTAGCCACCAGCCTACAGATTGCAGCAGAACTTCAAAAAAAGAGCCAACGACCCTGGGTGGCTGATTTTCGTGATGCCATGATGATCGAAAACTACCCCACCGATCAGACCCTGCGCCAACATTATCAACGCATTGAATCCCAAACCGTGCATCAGGCCGAAAAAATTGTCGTCACCACACCCGGTATGGCCAAAAATTATCAACAACGCTACCCCGCAATCGATCAAAAACACTGGCGCGTGATTACGAACGGCTTTGATGAAGAGGACTTCACCCTCTTCGATCACACCAAACCGCCACCACTTCAATCCCGCCCCATTCAACTTCTCCACAGCGGTCGCTTCTATCCTGGAGAAGAGACCCGCGATCCCCGACCTTTTCTCCACGCCCTAAGTCAACTCAAAAATCACGGCCTGCTCTCTCCACAGATGGTTCAGATCCAGTTTCGCGCCACCGGTATGGATCACCCCCTAAACGCGTTGATCAAAAAACACTCCCTGGAAAAAATTGTTCACTTAAAACCGCTGATTCCTTACCAGCAAGCCATTGAAGAACTCTTTACAATGGATGGCTTGCTGCTTTTTCAAGGTCAATGCTTTCATCATCTGATTCCAGCCAAGCTCTTTGAATATCTACGGGTCAAACGACCGCTGTTTGCTCTCACACATCCAAAGAGTGATAGCGGCCAACTGCTCTTAAGCGCGGGTATTACCACCCTGGCACCACTGCATCAACCAAAAATTATTGCAGAGAAGTTCTATACTTTTCTGCAGAGCATCCAGAACAATCAAGCGATCACTCCCAACCCTAAAATCGCACAAAACTTCAGCCGCCGCGCCACCGCACAACAGTTGGCACAACTTTTTGATCAGACCATCAAAAACAGAACATAAAACAAAACCGCCATGATTCCCTCGATTCTTATTAAAATCATCTCCTGGTCTCTCGCTTTTTGCTTATTGATTCCTCTCTATTTTTTCCTGCGCCAAGCGCAGATGATCTTTATCCCACCCCCCGAAAATCCAGAGATCCAAAACCACATTAAACAGATCCCCGGTGCTGCCACCATCCAACTGATCACAGAAGATAAACTCACGCTCAAAGGCTGGCATATCGCACCAGAGAAGCAGCCACACACCGCCCCCTGGATTATCTATTTTGGTGGCAACGCAGAAGATAACCGCTATTTTATCAAAAAATTTCCCAAGATCTTCCCTCATCTCCATCTCTGGAGCATCAACTATCGTGGCTATGGCGGAAATCCTGGCCGTCCCAGCGCCAAAAAACTCCAACAAGATACCCTCACCCTCTATGATCAACTCAAAGAGCGATATCATCCGACCACCATTTTTGTGATCGGCAGAAGCTTAGGCTCCGCCATGGCCACCCATTTAACCGCGCACCGTCCTGTCCAAGGTGCTATCCTCATTACCCCCTTCGACTCCCTGCTCAATACCGCCCAATCACACTATCCCTGGCTGCCAATTAATCTACTGCTCCAACACCGCTTCCAATCCGATCAAAAAGCGATCAATATCGATACCCCCGCGCTGTTTTTAGTCGCTGGTAAAGACCGCATTGTGCCACCGGTCCGTGCACAACGCCTCTTTGATCTCTGGAAAAGCAAAAAAAAGCAGTGGCAATTCTATCCCAACCATCACCACAACGATGTCACCCATGCACCAGGGTTCTGGTCTCACGTAAACCACTTTATCCAAAAACATAGCGAACTTTAAACCCCTTGGTATCCTTATATTTTTAAAAATCAATACGGCAAAAGCCATGTTCAGCTATAAATCCTCTTTCGTAACAAAAAAAATATGCTATGATAAGCACGAATGGATCGATCCTTCTTATGCTGTCAACTCTTTATAATCAATCGCTTCAAAAGATTAAAAACACAGCAAAACGAAGAATCACAACCTTGTTTTTGATCAAATTCCTTTTCACAAATAGATTTTTTGAACTATTTTTTATCGCTGGTGTTCTAATGTTTCAGAATACGGCGCTGGCAGGGAGCTTCCCGTGAGTCACCCGGATCAATTTCTCGTCGATAAAGCCAAAAAGGGAGATAAAAAAGCCTTTGAACTCCTGGTGCGAAAATATCAGGGACGCATTGCTGCGGTAATCTCACGCACCATCTCCGATATGTCCAGAGTTCAAGATCTGACCCAAGAAGCTTTTTTGAAAGCCTACCGCGCCTTGCCTAAATTTCGTGGCGATTCAGCCTTCTATACCTGGCTCTACCGTATCGCGGTCAATACCGCTAAAAATGCCATAATCTCCTCTGAACGCAGCCTACCGATGGCCGATGTGGAGATCGAACAAGCAGACCGTTTGGCATCCCAATTGCGGGACTACGATACACCGGAGAGGATCATCCTGAAAGAGGAACTTTTCGATACCCTCAAAGCCGCGATAGAACAGCTTCCTGAGACGATGAAAACGGCGGTTACTCTGAGAGATATCAATGGGTTAACCTATGAAGAGATCGCTCAGGACATGAACTGCCCCATCGGCACCGTGCGCTCACGGATCTTTCGAGGACGTCAAGAAATTGCAGATCGCCTCCAGGGATACCGTAAGCTCAAAAGCAATGCTGATCTCAACTAAAAAATAGATCAACGCTTAAACCGGATAAAAAACCGCTTTGTCTTGTTTAAGCCTCATCCACTACACTTAAACACAATAGAATGCACCGATAACCAATTAAGGTGTGCGTTTCCATCTTTTTTATGGTATCTGTCTATGCGTTCCATTGTCTTTTAGCATATTGAGAGGAAAACTATGCAGTGTAATCCCGAACTGGTATCCGCTTTTCTGGATGGAGAACTGGCTAACCTGGAGATGCGCGATATTGCAGAACACCTCATGGCCTGTGATCGCTGCTGCCACACCTTAGCTCAACTTGCACAAGTTCGTGACGCCCTGGCAGAAAATTTCTCCTTTTTTGATCCCGAGGCGATGACCGCTCAGATCATGACCGCCATCGACGCAGAACCGACAATCCAGGTCGAATCCGGAGAACGTCCCCTGTTTCAACGTCTGATTCAATTTGGCGTACCTTCTGTGGTTGTTGATTTTATCCTCTATGGTTTAGGCGATGTTCTACTGGAAGCAGAAAAAATGTTGCTTAATCAATCCGAATACGACTTTAATCCAGCAATGGCTTAAAACGATAATATTTTCATTTAGACATCAATGAAGAATCGTTCCTACTTTCTCTTGATGTGATCAGCACTCCTCTATCCTGCAAAAAAGGTTAAATATATGCTGCGTGAATCTGGAAATGTGGTCAGACACGATGGAGAATACGCCTTTGTGCAGTTCTATCGCCGTAAAGCGTGCGGTTCTTGTGGCGGTGAAAGCAGTTGTAATACCCTCTCCATGGGAGGAGGTCATCGCCCCTCTGAAGTGCGCGCTAAAAATCCCATTCAAGCCCCTGTCGGGGCAACGGTGATGTTAGAGATCTCTGAAGCCCGTTTTCTAAAAGCCTCCTTTCTGATCTATGGTGTCCCGCTGATTGCCTTTTTTACCGCAGGCGCACTCCTCCGTGATTTAAGTATCGCCTTTAATCTGCTGGAACACGCCGAACTGATCGGTGCATTGGGGGGACTCGCCGCTTTAGCCGGTAGCTTTGTTATCCTACGTAAATATAATCAAAAACTCGATCACGATAGCCCCTACCAGCCTACCATCACCGAAATGCTCACACCGCCGGCCCCAAAATCAAATAAAACCATTCCAATCGCTTCTGAATCATCCCTTGCCAAATAGCGACTTCATGCATACGATCATGAACGTTTTATTAAACCATGCACGGTTTGTAACCAGACGTAACCAATAGATACCATGAAAAAAACAACACTCTATTCAGCCCTGCTGCTTTTTACGCTTTTGGCGCTATGGATCACCCCCTTACAGGCGCACTCACTCCCTAATCTGGTACCCCTGGTCAAAGAATTAAAACCCGTTGTGGTCAATATCAGCACCCAACAGAGCACATCAAAAAATCAAAAAAAACTGGAAGAGATGCTCCCCTTTAAAGGCTCCCCCTTAGAGGATCTTTTCCGACAGTTTTTTGATCACATGCCAAACAAAGAGTTTAAAAGCCGAAGCTTAGGCTCTGGATTTATCGTTGATCCCTCCGGCTATATTTTAACCAATAACCATGTGATCGATGATGCGGATAAAATTCGCGTCAGCCTCTGGAATGAGAAAGAGTACGACGCCACTGTGGTGGGTAAGGACAGCAAAACTGACCTGGCACTGATTCGTATTCAAGCAGAAAAACCCCTCCCCTACGCCAAACTGGGCAACTCCGATCGCGCTGAAGTGGGCTCCTGGGTTCTGGCCATCGGCAACCCTTTTGGCCTGGATGCTACGGTAACCGCAGGTATCGTCTCTGCAAAAGGTCGTGTAATCGGTTCAGGGCCTTATGATAACTTTATTCAGACCGATGCCGCCATTAATGTCGGTAACTCCGGCGGACCGCTCTTCAACCTTAAGGGCGAGGTGATCGGTATCAATACCGCCATCTTTACCAACGCACGCTCTGGAGGTTCCCTAGGAATAGGCTTTGCAATCCCCAGTAACATGGCAAAGCATGTCATGAAACAGCTCAAAGAGCACGGTAAGGTCTCAAGGGGCTGGCTTGGTGTACGTATCCAAACCATCACAGAAGAACTCTCCGCCGCTTTAGGTCTCCCTAAAAAAATGGGCGCTCTAGTCGCCCGTGTGGAACCCGACAGCCCCGCAAAACGTGGTGGTTTGAAAGCCGGCGATGTGATCCTGCGCTTTGATGGTCAAAATGTGCAGAAAATGAACGACCTGCCCGCCATCGTCGCCAATACTCCTAAAGGTAAGAAGGTCTTCATTGATATCTTCCGTAACAGACAGCATAAAAGCCTTCCCATTGTCATTACTGAAATGGCGGATGATCCCGAAAATGAAGCCTACACTCGTCCTGGTAAAAAGAAAAAGAACAGCAAAATCTTTGCTGGTATGACCCTGCATAACCTCAACGACACCATCAAAAAACGGTTTGATGTGCCCGAAGGAACACAAGGTGTGCTGGTGGTCTCCATCGATAAAAACAGCCAAGCCTACCAGGAAGGCGTACGCACAGGTGATGTGATCGTTGAAATTAATCGTAACCTGATTAAAAATATGCAGCACTTACGACGCATCACAAGAAAACTCTCTCCAGGTACGACCATCCTGATGCTGGTCTCCCGCCAAGGCAATCCACGCTTTATCGCCTTCCAACTGGAGAAGAAATAGATCAGACCGGCCACTTCAATTGATCATTGATGTTTTAAAATTTGAGGGAAAGTTTCTCCTTTCCCTCTTGAAATACGCACAAAATTGCATTACTCTTTGCCGGTCACTTTGTAAACTTTGTATAGAAGGACGCTTCAAAACGTTCTTATCTTGATTTTTTTCTACCTTTTTCCTCCAAAACTAACATGAGGAGAAATTTTATGTTCCGTAGGAGTGTTTCGTGAGGGTTGACGTTTACGATAATAATGTGGATCAGGCGATCCGGGTTCTAAAGAAAAAAATGAACCGCGAGGGTATGTTTCGTGAGATGAAAAAACGGAAATTTTTTGAGAAGCCCTCAGAGCGCCGGAGAAGAAAAAAAGCAGAAGCTGTAAGACGTTTGCGTAAAAAACTGCGCCGCGCAATTGCTGCTGGCCTCAATTAAATCCGCTTTAAAACGATTTAAATATTTTGATCGATTTTCAAATCACTTGGGCGATGCTTTTTATAAGTGTCGCTTAAGTTTTTGTTTGTTTTTTCACCATAAAACAACAGGCAAAGAGAGTTGTTTATGTTGACCATTAAATGTGCCGCATGCCGGCAGAAGCTCTGGAAATATTATAAAATTGGCCCTGGAGAGGTGGTGCGCTGCCACAAAGATCGTATTGAGAAATTTTATAAGGTGGATCAACGCGACGGTAAAATCTTCTGCACCTGTGGTAAGCCCATCGGCATCGAAAAAGAGGGACACTACCGCATGATCCGCAACGCCTTCACCTATGCAGGCACAAAAAACGCCAGACGCCGATAAGATAAAGATTATCCCGGCAAAATTCAACCGGGTTTTCTTAACGTCATCTTTGAGCGGTTTCCTGGATAGGATTCCGGCATCGATTCAATAATGCGCCACAGACTCATCAAACGCCGTGGATGGATGTCGCCACGATCCACCGCCGCCTGCACCGCACACCCCGGTTCATGGAGATGACTGCAATCTGAAAAACGGCACTGATTGATAAAAGGGACAATATCTGGAAAATAGTGGATCACCTCCTGACGCAACATCGGTTCGGGTGTAAACGAGCGCACGCCAGGCGAATCAATAAGGTCACCACCACAGGAGAGATGATAAAGCCTGGAGATGGTAGTGGTATGTCGGCCCTGATCGGTCGCTTCATGGGTCTGCCGAGTTTTCAGATAGGCTTCATCATCCGCTCTTATCGCTTCTGAAATAAAATGCATCGCCAAAGAGGTCTTGCCCACACCTGAAGGCCCCACAAAAGCAGAGACCCTACTTTTGAGCACTGCTTTTAAATCTGCAATCCCCTGCCCGGTCTCTGCCGAAACCATATAAAAAGGCGTGTTTAACGATTGATAAAGCGCTTCAAGCTCTGCCAACACCTCCGGGTCATGGGGTTGATCCATCTTATTGATCACCACCACTGCATCCATCTTTGCAGCCAACGCGGCCACAAGATAACGATCCACCAAACCAGGATTCGGATCTAAACCAGTAACTGTAATCAGCAGTTGATCCAAATTTGCCGCTAAAATACGCTGTAACTTTTGATAGCCTGGACGACTTAAAAATGTTTTTCGTGGTAGAATTGAGGTGATCACCCCCCGTTGATCTGCCGTCGGCTGAAAAAGCACCCGATCACCACAGACGGTGTTCTCCTCCAGTGTATTGCGCAACGCACAAAGAAAACGCCGCCCCTCACCATCTTCTACCTCCACATCCAGACCAAAAAGAGTGATCACCTGACCTTCGATCTCTTCACCTAAAAGCGCACTCTCCACCGCTTCTGTATGTCTTAATCTTCTCTTCGCCCGCGTCACCATCCGGCGGGCGCGAATTCGCTTTTTCTGTTGCTCACTTAAACGTTTAAATTTTTTTCCTCGTGGCTTCATCTGCTCACCCTTTGAGAATACCGCAAAATTTTTCAAAACCAGCCATAAAACCTCCTCAAAATAAAATCGCTTCAATATTCCCATAATCTTTACAAATATTGAAATAAAATATGGTAGGATAAAAAATCTCCCGGGAAGAATCGCTAAAAAGCTTAGGTGAATTAATTCAAACCCGATAAGTCAATTAATCATCAAAGCACTCACTGCATGGAGGCTAAGGGCGTGCGTCTTAAAGGCACTATAAAAACAATGCAGCTGCAAACCAAGACCACCCTGCTTATTCTTGGTTTAATAACCACCATGGCCGTTTTGGTGACCATCACTAGTCTGATTGCCTTCAGAACCTTCTCCTTAGCAACCGCTGAAGAGCAGGTGCGTGTCGCCGCTGAAATTGTCCGGGTCACCCTCACGGAAGCCATGATCAATGGTTCAATCAAAGATCGTCATACGTTACTGCACCGTTTAGCCGAAGTGCAAGGTCTTAAACAGGCCCGAGTCATCCGCGGCGAAGCAGTACAAAAACAGTATGGACCGGGCCTGAAACGGGAACAACCCCAAGGTACCATTGAAAAAAAAGTGCTTAAAGAGGGTAAACTCTGGTTCAAACTGATGGATGAAGGAGATGATCCAACCTTTCGAGGTATTATCCCTTTTATTGCTAAAAGCCATGGTTCGCCAAACTGTATGACCTGCCACGAAGTCAAAACAGAGCAGGTTCTAGGAGCTGTGGTCATCGATCTCTCTTTAGGCGCACTGAGACAACAAGCGATCTATACCATTGCATCCATTGTATTTATTATCGCTTTTTTCGCCTTTCTCTTAGCCTGGCTGGCCCGACGGATGGTCATGCCCTTTGTACAACTGACCCACAATGTTCAAGAAGTACTCTCCCGAGCCATTGGTGGTGATTTCTCAGGTAAAATCACCCAATCCGGTTATGATGAAGCCGGCATGATCGCCTTGGGACTCAATAAACTGATGCAGCATATCGATGATAGCTTAAGAGAGATCAGCCGCAATGTCGCCCGCCTGATTCGCTATGGTGTGGAAGGGAACAGTAATCTTTTAGCTGCAACCACAGAGATGGTCAACTGGCTGGTCAATGTCGCCAAGTTTAAACAGTCCATCGAAGAGGACAGTACCCGCCAAGAAGTTTATGGCCGTATTGCCCGCATTCTCCAGTGTGAGTTCAGCGCACAGAGTTTCTCAATCTATGAGGTGGATGTCCAGCGCAATCAGATGATCCCCGTGATTGTGGATGGTGAATTTGACCAACCCTGTCGCTGGTGTGATCCACAAATCCTCAGTCAGGCAGACAGTTGCCGGGCACGACGCACAGGCCATAGTATCGACTCTGTCGCCACACCGCAAATCTGTGGCCTCTTCCAGGATAATATCGCAGATGATGAAACCCCAAAAGAGCATATCTGTCTTCCGGTGATTCACTCAGGCTCTGTGGGTGCGGTCGTCCAACTGGTGATGCCCCAAAACCATGGTCAACTCTATCAGAAGTTTACGCCCTTCATTCAAGTCTATTTAAGAGAGTCTGCCTCAGTCGTTGAAGCCAAACGCCTGATGGATCGTCTGCGGGAGTCCGCCTTAAGAGATGCCTTAACCGGACTACATAACCGGCGTTTCTTAGAAGAGTACGTAAAGACACTCGTCGCGATGGTAAAAAGGCGTAAAAATCGCCTCTCCATTCTGATGATGGATCTGGATCATTTTAAAGAGGTCAATGATACCTATGGCCATGATGCCGGTGATATGGTTCTAAAAAAACTGGCAAAAACGCTAGAGAAACAGGTACGCTCCTCTGATTTAATCATCCGCTTTGGTGGTGAGGAGTTTATGGTGATTCTCCACGAGACCGGTGAAGGTAGTGGCCAGGAAGTCGCTGAAAAAATCCGTTACGCTGTCGAACATTTAAGAATCTCAATCCCTGGCGCAGTCTTAAGAAAAACCATCTCCATTGGTCTTGCCCGTTTTCCAACAGACTCTTACGATTTCTGGGAGTCGGTAAAATATGCAGATCTGGCACTCTATAAAGCGAAATCAGAGGGGCGTAACCAGGTTGTGATCTACTCCAGTGATATCTGTGCCATCTCCACAGAAGAAGCGCCTCTCCTGATTGAGGAGCTCACAAGCGATCAAAACGATGTGCAAAAATCTTAAAATTTATAGTGCCATCTCAGGCCATGGTTTTGGTCATATTGGTCAGGTAGCAGCCATTCTGCACTGTTTCAGACAAAAGTTTCCAACCAGTAGCCTCATCGTGGCCAGTCGTCTAAAGAGAGAGGTGGTCCATCGCTTAATTCCTGATGCCAGGATCATCTCCCAGCAACAGGATGTCGCTTTAGTACAACCCACCCCTTTAGAACCCGATATCGAAGCGACACGTTTAGCGATGCGGGCTTGGATGAAACAGTGGCCAGAGCAGGTTAAAATTGAGCAGGAACAATTAAAAGAGATCAAACCCGATCTTATTTTAGCGGATATCCCCTGCCTTATTATCGAAGCCGCTACCGCGCTCTCCATTCCAACCCTGGCCATCGCTTCGCTCTCCTGGGATCAAATTTTACCCGCCTATCTACCGCCAGAAAATGATCCAGAAGTAAAGAGATGGCTAAAGACCATGCGCCACGCTTATCGTCAGGTGACGTTAGCACTTAAACCAGAACCCGCCATGGAGAGCGATCCCTTTATAAAAGTGCAATCGATCTCACCGCTGCATATTCCAGGAAGGTCAAAACCTCAAGCATTGCGTCGAGATTTGGAAATTCACAATCATGATCCACGACCACTGATCCTGGTCAGTTTAGGTGGCGTTCCTGCAACAGAACTACCAATTGATGCATTAATCCAACAGACCGACTTTCTCTGGCTGGTGGATTTTCACAATATTCCTAAACAAAAGCATCTCTTCGCGCTCAGAGATCTTCCCCAGTGGCGTTTTGCAGATATCTCCGCCTCTGTAGATGGTGTGGTGGGAAAACCGGGATATGGTATGTCTGTAGATGCCGCCATCAATAAAAAACCTTTTCTCTATCGCCGCCGCGGCCATTTTCCCGATGAGCCGTCAATCTGTGCCTGGTTATCACAGCATGCGCGTGCCCTGGAGTTGGATGCGGAAACTTTTAATCAAGGCCAGTGGAGTCACTATCTTAAGCTGCTTTTTGCCCAAAAACAGCCTCCAGCACCCCGTGCAGATGGTGCTGAGGAGGCAGTAGAGATTATATGTCGCTATTTAAACATTTAAATCTCTATAAAAAGTGACCAGAAAACACACTAAAAAAACGTCAGGCATCAGAAATGAGCACACTTTACTCAAACGTAATCACGCCAAAATCGCCCTGATAGCCCACCTGATCAAAAATCCACTGCCACTCTGTTGGGGTATAGAACGCCTCACAGGTAAGCTGCCAGTAGAGCAGATTGGCTTTCTCTTGTTCATTACGATAAGACTCCACCGTAATATGTTTGGCCTTACCCTTACCCACCCGTTCGATCTCAGCAACAGCGGACCAGAGATCATGAATATAAAGATTGTGGAGCGTGGTGATCGAAACCACAAAATCAAACGCATCATCCTTAAAGGGAAGATTTTGTGCTAACCCCTCCTGTAGAAAAGGTTTCACCTCCTCCTTGGCATGCGCAATCGCATAAGAAGAGATATCAATCCCCACAATCTGACAGTCCGGAATCACTTTAGTAAACTCATAGAGCAGATAGCCCTTTCCACAGCCCACATCCAAAATCCGTGCACCGGGTTGCAGATTATAGTGTTTAGCCATCGCTTCGGCCACCACCCGCCAACGGCCATCGTAGCGATATCCCCCATAACCGAAACGCCGGTCGCCATCCCAGTAATCCTTATCCCACGCCTTGGCTTTAATCGCACACTTAGCCTTATCATGATCCACAACCCGTTGAACATAGTTGCGTGCCGTTTTGGTGTGCAGTTGGGTGACAAAATCAATTTCCATTATCGATCCTTAAAAAATAAAAATCTCTCTTAAAAATTGGCACAAACAGTGCTCTACAATATGCTAAGGTAAAGCGCTCTGTTAAAAAGATCAACAAAAAATACTTAAAGAGATTAGAGGATTAGCCATAATGGCATCAATAACAACAGAAACACAAGAGCATGACCCTCAGGTAAAAAATGCCCCCCTCCCGCCGCCTTATGCCGCCCAACTCAATGATGCACTGGCTCTTTTTCAACAGGGGAATGGCGAACGCGCCCTTCTACTCTGTAAACAACTGGTCGAAAAATATCCCAAAGCCGTGGAAGTACTGCACGCCATGGGACTTTTTTGCCACTCTTTAAAACATTATGAAGAAGCGATCCGCTACCTAAGCCAGGCCCTACTCATTGAGCCGGATGATCTGGTCATCCATTTCAGCTTAGGAAGCGCTTTAATGGATCATAGCCACTACAGTGCGGCAGAAACCCGATTTCAGCATGTCGTCGATCATCAGCCAAACCACTTAGAAGCGTTAATCTTTCTTGCCAAAACACTGTTCAAGCAAGACAAAATAGATAAGAGTATTGAATATGCACTGCAAGCGGTTGAACTCAGTCCCGAAGCCGCCAGTGCGCATCTGCTGCTCTCCAGCGCATTTCATACCCGTGAACAGACCAAACTGCTCGCCAATTTTCACTGGCAACGTTATCTTCATTACAATCAAAACAGAGAGCAACAACAGGAACACGATAAAGACGAAGTGGCACACACCCTGTTTTTCAATCCCCAGACGGCGCTGGAAACGGCCAAGAAAAAACAGCGTGTCCGACAGAACATCGCCATTAATGCGCCCCAACTCTGTTTCTATATCGGCGCACCCTTTGAAGAGGCGCCGGATTCATTAATTGCCCTCTCCGTACAGGATCTCCACACATTTTTTACCACCACACGCTACCACCTACCCACCGCAATTCAGTTCGATAATAATGATCCGGTGCAAGTGACCCATGCCAATCAGATCTGTCGATTTATCGCATCGGTTCTGGTGAAGCGTCTCAATCAAATCGACGATATTGTTTTAACCAAGCAACGGCAAAAACCGATCTTTGATCCTAATAAACCACTACGGGTTTTTCTCTCCTCCTCTCGCGAAACCACCGTGATGCAGTACTGTTCACGGGATATTGCCGACGCTTTCCGACGCTTAGGCTGTGAAGTCTATTTCTTTATTGAACAGAACGAGAAAGAGCGGCTCTGGCTGGATCATAAGCTTCAGCAGATGATTAACTTTAATCCTCATGCAGTAATCAATATCAATCATGTGCACAACGCGTGGCTCCATGAGGATGTGGTCAATATTATCTGGTTTCAGGATAGCATGAGCAATCTGATTGAGGGTAAAACCTATTCATGGAGAGAACGCGATATCCTCTTCTCCGTCAGCCCTGAAATCGACCGCCTTCTACAACATAACTGTAAAGCCCCAAAACCACAGCGCCAGCCCTTTGCCATTGACCACCATATTTTTAAAAAATATCCAGAAGTTGTACGCCAAAACAAAGCCATCTTTGTGGGTACATCCTACATCCCCGATATCAAACAACATCTTTCAAGCATCAAGCGCGCCATTAAATATCTTGAAAAAGCGATGGAACAAGGAGAGATGATTGATGAAACACTGGCAACCAAACTCTCTTACAGCTATCAACTGCCCTATCGTGCCATATGGCCCGCACTCTGTAACTATGTCCTGCGTAAAGAGACCGTGCGCTGGCTCTGTGAGAATCCAACCCATCCTGTCGAAGTTTATGGTCGATTCTGGCACCTTCATCCAGAGATCAAGCCCTATTTTAAGGGAGAGATCGCCCACGGCAAAGCCTTAGCCAAGCTCTACAATCAGACCCGCTATGCCCTCTCAACGATCACCATTGCAATTGGCAGCCAACGATTAGCAGAACTGGCCGCCTGTGGTGCCATTCCACTGGTCTATGATTGCCGTGAAGGCGCTGAAGAGCCCCACTGGAACGATGAATGCCTCTTCTTTAAAACCCGCGAAGACCTGCATAATATTTTAGGAAAAGAGCCAAAAAACAGTCCTGAACTTATCGCACAAGCCTATGACTATGATGTGATGGCCCAAAAACTCTATCAACAGATTATCGCCATCTTTCAAGGAGCGCAGGCATGAATGCCGCACAAAAAAAAACAGCCATGCAACCCCTCCGCCCCATTCCAGAATACCACCCCTGCGGCCAACTCAGCCCCTGCGGCGTTCTGGATGTGGGCAGGCGTTGCCCACACTCCTGCACGTTCTGTTTCTATAGCTTCTATGATGGTTCAGAAGATCAGTTTCACTACTTAAGACACGCTCCCTGGGTAAAAAAAGAGGCGCTTAATACAATTCTCGATCACTTTTCTCACTGGAATCTCACCCACTTTGATTATACCGGTGGTGAGCCCACTCTGCATCCAGATATCATTGAGATCACCCGCTACGCCCACCACCGCTTAGGTCTGCGCGGAAGAATGATCACCATGGGGCTCTTTCTTCTCAAAAAAATCCGTGGAAGCCAACAGATCCTTCTGGATCAACTGCTTGATGCAGGATTACATGATCTCCTGCTCTCGCTGCATACCACCGATAAACCGCTCTTTAAAAAACTCACCGGCGGTGATCTTGATTTAATGGATGCATTGATGCATCAATTAGATGAACGTCACTTCTCCTACTGCACCAATACGGTCGTCTGCGCGGATACGGCCGCCACACTCCCGAAACTGGCAAAAAAAATAATCAAACACAATGTGCGTATTGCTAACTTGATCATTATGCGCATGGATTGGGGTTTGCGTAATGCCACAAAGCGTGCAATCCAGAGCAAAGGACGCTACGACTATATCGCCCCCCGTGTTAAAGAGGCGATTGATATTTTGGATCACCACAATATCGCTGTAAATGTCCGTTACGCCCCTCTGTGCATTTTTAAGGGATACGAACGTCACATTGTAGGGTATAAAGGGATACAGCTTGATCCTTATGAGTGGCGTAATGGCACACTGGCCGCCAGTGAAGGCAAACCCTTCTTAAAAAGTAAAACCGTAGCATCTTACTATAAGGATTGGGTTCCCCGTTTTGAAACCGACCCGGTCTATAAGCTTACATTTGGATCACCATGCCAATCATGCACACTAAAAAATATCTGTGATGGTGTGGATCAAGATTATATCGATCATTTTGGTTGGGAGGAGTTTAAACCCTACTCCGGCACCCGTGTCGATGATATTGTCCATTTTCGTTATGCTTATAAAGCCCCCTTCCGCTTTAAGTTGCGGCAATATGAATGATCTCTCTATTATTTTAACCACCTTAAATCGCCAACCCATCTTAGCCCAGGCTTTAGATGCGCTGTTGGCTACCGTGAACCCAGATTTTTTAAAAGAGATTCTCATTGTTGATGATGGTTCCCAGGATAGTACAGCAGATTTTCTAGAATCTTTTGCACAACAGCAACCAAACATTCGTCTTCTGCGCCACGATAAGCCCCAAGGCCCCGCCAGTGCACGCAATGCCGGTATAGGCTATGCCACCGGAGATTGGATTATGATCATGGGCGATGATGTGATCTTTCAGCCGGATGCGGTAAACCGACTCTATCATCATGCACAAAATCATAATATGAAAGCCACCTCGGTGATCGGCAATATCCAACCCTGGCCAGAACAGATGACCCCCTTAGAGCACTGGAGCTCCCACGGTGGCTCTCAGTTTGCCCATAACCAGATGCCTGAATCAAAACACAATGATATGGGGGATGCCTTTTTCTATACCTCCAATATTCTCACCTCACGGCAGTTACTTCTTGATCACCCCTTCGATGAAACCTTCCCCTACGCCCGCTATGAGGATCGTGAACTGGGCTACCGTCTTCAAAAACGCATCGGCCACACCATCCACTACCTTCCTCAGGCAGTAAGTTATCATCTACACCCCCAAAAGTTTCATAATTGGTTATTATTATTTGAAAAATTCACCTGGTCGGCACTTCATTTCAGTCGGCGCTACGAAAAAGATACGCACCTTAAAACCATCTTAGGAATCAATAAGGCGATTCATCTTAAAAACTTCTCTTGGAATCAACTGCAACGTGCAATCGATCGACTCAACAGAGATCATCCGAACTATTTTCAATCCGGTGATGAAGGAGAACAGATCCGGTTGCGTATGGGACATGCTTTTCGAGAGATTCAAGAGTTTTTCAGGATTTATTACTATCGGCGCTGGCTTAAAATGTCGGCTTTGAGGGATAAAAATGATGCAATGCATGCCGAAGAGGCGGTAGAAAAAATTTTGCAGCAGTTAGATCACCACTTATAGATTATCTTGTTGGAATATATAACAAATAATTCATTATTTCAGGAAATTCTCATGGGCATTTATATTAATCTATTTATCGTTGCTGAACGCATTGACCATAAAGCTTGGCAAGATTTCTATAAAGAGACGTTAACGCTCTTAAAAGCGTGGCCTACACCACTCTTGAGTCTAAGAACAGAAAAGACATCATGTAACTCAACTCGGCTCGTCTATTCACAAAATATTGAGTATCAGGAGGAGGAGTTTGGTCAAACACGTCAATACTGGGACGTTTCTGGGGATCTGAAGAGTCGCCAATATGGAGAGAACTATTACTTATCCGATAAGCTACGTCGTACTTTGCCAGGAAAAGAAGATCAAGAAACCAATGACCCTATATTAATGCATCTCTATGGTGAAGGGCCCGGCTACAATCAGTTCGGCAACAAAACCCAAGGCCATCCTTTTCATTATGCGATGTTGGCGGTCGCAATGTTAGCAGAAGCACGTTTTCCTGGTGCCGCACTCACAAGCGGCGACTTTGATCGGGAACAAGCCCTAAAAGCCTCGACCGAAATAGAAAGAGTTCTTCATTGCACAGTTCCTCTTCCAATCTGTCTGGATGAAGAGCGTCTATTTGAAGCCATCGTTGATGACGACTTCTCTTTTGAACGCCTACAAAACTATCTTTGGGGCTTTTATGGCCCTACAGAAGTCGCACTATCCCTGCTCTGTAATAAGCTACCTCCTGAAACGCTTTATGCATTCTACACCAGACGAATTACACGCTATAATGTGGGCACTATTGGCTTTAAAGATCATTGTTTACAGTGGCTGAGGCAAACCAAGGATCTATCAGGATTCATCAAAATGGCCTGTTTGGAGAAGCAAGGACCACAAGCGGATCCAGTTGACTTTGCTAATGCATTAGTCAGAACCCGCATAACCACTTCGCCTGATAAAGAGCGCGAATCTCTTGAGACCATGCCCCCCATGGAGACCCCAAAGAGTGTGGAAGATCAATTTTTCCTGGCCATGAGCAAAATGTCTGGACTACACTTAGGAGAGATCTCGTTTTACACAACACAAGAGGATCTGATTAAGCATTTTGAAACCTATTTCCCTGATAAGATCGATGATATTAAAAAAGAGATCCAGGCCACCCATCAGAAACTGCATGAAGAACTGGATCAGCAAGATGATGGTTTTAAATCATTTCTTGCACAGTTGGATCACAGTGACGAAGAAGCGTTCTCCTCTAGTTTTCTGGAAGATCTCACCAAGGTTCGGGTTGATTCACCTCTATCAGAGGAGATCAATACCATGCTGGAAACCTTGGCAGGTATTTTAGAGCCCTTACTTCTGGAATCTAAAAAAACCATTCCAATGGAGCAGCAGCAAGATCCCCAGGCGATGCGCAAATTGATCTACCGTCTCTCTTACCACGATCATATTGCAATCACCGATGTCGGATGGAAACAGATTGATCAGCAAGAGGATCCGATTACACTGTTGCTTGTTTTAATTTTCCTCTCTTCCGCTCGGCAAAATCATGAATTTATAAAATTAAGCGAGCTATTTTTAGAATATCATGATGTTGTGCGCGTGTTACGAAAAAAGTTACCACCAAAACAATAAATGTATCCCTTAGATTCAAGCCTATCCTTAAGCTGTCTCACGCTAACTACGAAAATGAGAAGGCTTTAAATTAAACTTCTTCAATAGCTGATATACTCTGGCTCTCGAAAGACCTATCTCCTGTCGAATCCGCTCCACATTACCATGCGATTTTTTCAGCAGATCCACCAAAAAGGCCTTCTCTGCATCCTTACGAATATTTTTCATATCCGCAATATCGCCATTTGACTCCTCCTCCTCAGGCAGTGTATGCACCATACGATAACGGCGCGGCAGATCCTGTAATGTCACCGCCTCAGATCCTGCAATCACTGAGATATATTTGGCAATATTTTTAAGTTCACGGATATTCCCTGGATAACGATAGCGATTGAGTAGAAAATCGGTCAGTTCAGGATCTAAACGCGGTGACGGCCGACCTTTACGCATCTCTTGGAAGAAAAATTCCAATAAAATCTCAATCTCATCCCGCCGTTCCCTTAAAGCCGGTACATTCAACGGGCAGATGTTGATACGAAAAAGAAGATCCTCCCGAAATGTCCCCTGCTCCACCATGGTTTCCAGATTTTTATTGGTCGCAGCAATCACCCGGACATCCACCTGAAAGGTTTTATCCGAGCCCACCCGCTGCAGTTCGCCCTGCTCTAAAACCCTTAACAGCTTCACCTGCGCAGAGAGTTCCAGATCACCAATCTCATCAAGAAAGATCGTCCCTTGATCCGCTTCCTCAAATTTTCCCCGACGATCCGAAGTGGCGCCTGTAAATGCACCCTTAATATGACCAAACAGCTCTGATTCAATTAACCCAGAAGGAAATGCACCACAGTTCACCGCGACAAATTTTTCACGCTGACTGTTTAGGTGAATGGTTTTAGCGAGCAACTCTTTACCGGTTCCGGTCTCCCCCTCAAGAAAAACGGTTAGATCCGAGGGCGCAACTTTCGCAATAATTTTAAGCAACTCCTGAATCTGATCACTCTGGCCTAAAATGCCCTCAAGGACCAGATCGGTCTCCCGCTTCTCAGACAACTCCTCTAAGGGTAAGTTATCACTTGCGGGCGTGGTTGAGATCTGTAGATTCGCCAGCTCCAATACAGCGCCTCGAAGCATATCCAGTTCTCTTAACAGGGATTTTTTCTCACTCTCCTCAAGGTTTACCGAGCCTAGAAGACGTATTTTCAACGCCTCGATACGCGCAATATTCTCATTTAAAAAGCCATTGACCGCATGGGGTGAAGAGGGCAGATAGGGAAGAATCGGCTGTTGTTCTTCAGCAAAACTCGCAGGAAATTCCAACGTTGAGAAATCCATTTGATCCCCCTCGATCAATTAAAAAATCATCCATAAACATCAAGATACCAAGATTTAATAACGTAACACATCAGTGCAGAAAAATCATCCAACCGCGTTAGACTAATACATTTTTATGGGTATCCGGTTGATGCAGGCCCTGGTTATATTTAAGATAAATGATCAATTATTTAGGGTGTTGCCATCCATCTGGATCTCCAGCAGCGTAAAGACTATCGTATGTTGGCCAACACTCAGCTTCTGTTGCCAAATTAAGAG
>JBQGBW010000047.1:0-29347 GCA_052043475.1 Magnetococcales bacterium HHB-1 | reverse complement strand
CCATAGCATCATCTTTTAGTCAGAGATAACAAGAGTCGCTTCCAAAGCCCTCTGCACAGAAGGCCATAGACCCGTTTTGTCTAAAACTGCCCAAAACAGTGAGATGGTTAAAAAAGATCATCGGTTAATTATCCTTTGACCAAAAAAAGATGGTTCTGACCGATGCTTGGCATATCTCATTTTGAGAAATAAGTGCCAAAAACGCCAGAAATAGTGAGAATCAGGCCACTGTTGTTGGGATTGCAGAATTTAGGTGTAAAACAAAGGGGGGATGCCCCATTATGCAGGAACTGACTCTGTTTTTTCCGCTTTTCCAGCTATTTGAGCGCACTGGTAGCGTAGGAATCGTTTCACATTGCTGGCCAGAGCCTTCATTTTGACTGCAAATGCAACCCGGAATAGGCGCCGTGTCCAGACTTTGCCCAATCCATGGGCTGTCTTGAGAGCTGCATTGATCGACTCGCCCCCAGAGCGAATGACGTATTCTTGCTTGAACTCTTCTGTTTCCTCTCGTGCCCGGCTATAGGCCGTGGCAATGTCTTTGGGATGAACTCGCAACCGTCCACCCTGCCGTCCCGCAGGGCAGTCATCCACCAGAGGACACGCTGCACAGCGTTCTGCATCAAAATGCAGATTCATGGTCCGTCCATCCTTACCGAGCTTGGACCTTATAGGCTTTGCTCCTTCGGGACAGGCTCGTACCTCATATTTCTCCAGATCCAGATCAAAATGGCCTAACTCAATGCTTTCCGGTACCTTTCCAGGAGTGGGAGCCACTAGATCCACTCCACGTTCCGCCGCATCAAGCAGGTTATTACCACTGTTGTACGCTGTATCGGCATACATCTTTTCTGGTGCAACCTTCCGAGCCTCAAGGTCATCTAAAGCAGGAATAATGGCGTGTTGATCGCTTTCATGAGCTGGTTCCACCTCAATCCGGGTGATGACCTGAATAGGGTTATCTTCTTCACAGGTTTCACTAATCTGTGCCTGATATCCCACTCCCTTGCGTCCGTCGTAGCTGGCATCAGGATCAAATGGACTTTGCAGACTGTCAGAAGGAATTTCCTTCCCTTCTTTCAGAACCACAATTGCTTCGTCCTCGTCTATTCGGCTCTGTTCGGCCAACAAGCGCTCCAACAGGCTGAACTCGGATAGAGCAGCCACAAGGGTATCTTCTCGAAACCGCTGCACTAAGAACCACAGATCTGTCGCTGCCATCTCCAGTCTTCTGCGACCCTCACTGGCCTTGGAATCCGCAAAACGGCCATGTCGCTCACCATATCGTTTCAAGATTTCTTCCGGCAATGCCGAATACCGGTCAGGAAACGCTTTGAGTAGGGCAGCAATGAAATGCTCCAACGTTCGGGTAAACAGACCAAGCCGGGTTAAATTAGCCATATTGTAACGAAAATGAGTCGAATCATGCCGTTGACGAGCAGTATTCAGCCCCAGTATTTCAATAATCTGGTCTGTTACCTCATCAAATGTTGTTCCAACCGCCTCTGATCCCACTACTCGAGCTCGGAAATACTCTAAGGTGCGCAGTGACATTGAGGTCTTTTCCAGAGTCAATCCCAGAGCGTAGTGAAATTGCAAATCGAACCGAAACGCACGCATCAACGCCTCATCGGTTAGATCAAACATTTCTTTTAATACCGACAGCGACACCAAAATTGCTACTGGCTCGTTAGGTCGGCCCAAACTGGTATGATACAGATCTGAAAATCGACTTTCGGGGATTATCCTCAGAACTTGAGTACGGAATATGTGAGCCCAACTCCGCTCCAACTCTTCCTGGTGCTTTTCCGGCATCCAGAAGTGCGACTCCTCCATACTGATCTGCGGGTCCATAGGTCGAAACATGGCTCAATACCCATTTGATATAATTTAATATTTGGTGAGAGAATTACACCAAAATTCCGTCATTATGGCACTGCATGATGCTTCTTAAATTAAGACTTTTTGCGGGAGACTCAGGAAAAAAGCAAGCGCAAAAAATATTGGCAACCACATCTACACCTGTATTTCATTAACTAGTGCTCCGTCAGTTATGTTGTTTTGAGTCAGATGGAATTCGACAATCACCTCTTTTTGGTAAGCTATTATTATGAGCCATCAAAAAGAGGACGAATCCGTGCCCAAAAAGCGAAAACATTTTTCCCCTCAGGAGAAGACAGCCATCCTTCGAGAACATTTGATCAATAATGTTCCGGTCTCCAACCTCTGTGATCAATATGGCATTCACCCGACGTTATTTTATCGTTGGCAGAAGAAAATGTTCGAGGGTCTTCCTAAGGTTTTTGAAGGAAAGCAGACTCGTGAAGTTTCTAACTTGCGGAAAGAGAATGAGAAACTCAGAGAAAGATTGACCCATAAGGATACTGTGATTGCTCAAATTATGGAGGATTTTATCGCAGCAAAAAAAAGCTATGAGGATCTCTGACAGGAACATGGATCTCTCAGCAACTTCGAGATGAGATCGTAACATTTGTTCTGCACTACTCTGATCTGTCAGAGGTTCCCATATCACGAATCACTGCTTTGATTGGTATTGGTCGCAATAAATTTTATGAGTGGCGTCGCCGACAAGGTCGCGTGAATGCTCATAATGGACGAATTCCTCGGGATTTCTGGCTTGAAGATTGGGAGAAACAGGCCATTATTGAATTCTATTTGGCCAACCCTACCGAAGGATATCGCCGACTGTCGTTCATGATGTTGGACAGCAATGTCGTGGCTGTCAGCCCCTCTTCAACTTATCGTGTTCTGAAAAAGGCGGGACTGATTCGTCAGTGGTCTCATAAGAAATCAAAGAAGGGGACTGGATTCAAACAGCCTTCAAGTCCCCATAAACATTGGCATGTTGATGTCAGCTATCTCAATATTTCTGGGACATTTTATTATTTTTGTGGTCTCCTTGATGGGTATAGCCGGTATATCGTTCATTGGGAGATCCGAAAGACGATGAATGAGGGAGATGTGGAGATTATCATTCAGCGAGCAAGAGAAAAGTTTCCCGATGCCACACCAGAACTGCCTGATCAGCGCATAATACTCCAATTCTCTCCAGTGCATGTTGGCATCGGCATCGCTTTGCAATTCCAGATGAAGAATCGCACCAGAAACAAGAAGCGCCACAAAGTCTGGTAATCGCTTTTTTACAGAAGGAAACTCAACCGTAAGAAACGCTACAGCGTCTTCACCAACAAGTAGCTGGAAAAGACGCTTAAGAAAGCGATTGAAAAATCTGTTTGAGCGTCGCCTTATTTCATCTAGGCAATCGCATTCAGAGCAGCCAGTAAGGCATCATTGGCACCGGTCTGAGCTTGGGAAGCAGCGGCCAACTGATCCGAGAATGATGAACGCCCTGGGAGAAGCTGCGTCTGATTATCACCTTGAGACGCGCCTTCTGTATTTTCACCAGCACCCCCTTCAGGCGCGGCATTATCACCTGCGGGTGTCTCACCCGTGTTACCCTCTTCCGCATTGCCAGCCTCTTGTTCACTCTCCTCTTCAGTATTCGCTTCCTCAGTAGTACCTTCTGCGCCCTCAGTGCCTGCTGTTGTCTCTGTGGGTGTGGCTTCTGCATCAGTCGCCGCTGGCGTCGTGTTATCTCCACTGCCCGCAGTATCTCCAGAACCGACTGTTGCAGCAGCGTTGCCCGTTGTGGTCGTTGTCGTCGTCGCACCGCCAGTATTACCACCTGTGGTGGCTGCACCATCACCCGCATCACCACCGCCAGAAGCGGCGCCTAAGAATGAGCCAAAGAAGTCAAAACCGCCGCCCGTTTCTGCGCCACCACCAGAGCTTGCTGCCGCATTCGATGCACCACCTGACGTATTGTTATCAGCGGTTGTCGCTTCTCCCCCAGCATTATTACCGCCAGCAGCACCTAAGAAGGAGGCAAAGAAGTCAAAACCATCTCCTCCTGCGTCCGTTTCTCCTGTACCCGTATCACTGAAAGCGTCAATGATCTCTTCGGTAGCGGTCTCAGCCTCAGTGGCTGCATTATCTTTTGAACCACCACCCACATCATATCTGGGTCCGACACCATTCCCCTTGACGGTATTGGCAAGGATATTTTCTCCCGCCTGATTCGCATCCCCTGTATGTTCGGTTCCGGTTAAACCGCCATTATCTTCGGCATACTGCTCAGAAATTGAATCACCAACAGGATCGCCAGAACCACCGGTTTCCTGAAAATCTGCTTTAGCAGAGCTGTAATCAATACCGTCATCACTCTCTTCTGGTTCCGGCTCCTCCGGCATAGGATCATCAACCGGTGCAGGCGCAATCGTCAGCGTAAATGAGCTGGTATAGAATAACCCGTGCAGATCGGTTACCGTAATCGAAATATCCTCAATACCAGCTTGTGTTGGTTTACCTGAGATCGTACCAGTTGCCGCATCCAACTCCAGACCATCAGGAATTGTATCACTACTGAAAGTCAGTGTATCGCTCTCACCATCAGAATCAGAGAAGTAACCAGCGAGTTCGTACTCATAATCATAGCTTGCAGTGGCTCGATCATTCAGAATCGTATCTCCTGTAGGAGTCGTATTGGCAATAAACTGTACATCATTGCCCGTACCTCGCACATAGCTGATCTGAAAATCGCGGCTGCTTCCGCCACCACTATAGTTGCTTACATTATCTTCGCTCAAACCATCAAAAGTGCCACTGATTGCACCAGAACCTTGAAAATCAATGATGGTCAACTCATCCAGTGCATCCGGCATCGTTGTGATCACAGGATTGAACGTTGCACTCCCTAGATCAATACTATTGGTAACCACAACCTGATCATAGTTGGTGCCGGCGGTATCATTGCCGCCAGAAGAGGCACTGCCATTAATTTCCACCGTAAACGTTGCGCCTGAGACCATCGTGAGATCACTGATGGTCAGCTTGCCAGGACTGCTTCCTGCATTAAGCGTACCGCCTGATGCGATATCCACCTCTCCTGAGATCGTACCGCCACCGCCTAAAGTACCGCCACTGGCAATCTCAATACCACCTGATGAGGTCACGGTATTATCAACCGTCAAGGTTCCCTCATCGACCATGATATCCGTGCTACTGGAACTCAAAGAGAACGAACCGGCCAGCGTTAAATTGCCTGAACCACTCTTAATAAGCTGTCCACTATCGCTGTTGCTTAAACTTCCAGAGAAAGTGACATCACTGGCATTGCTCACCGTAAAGGTGTTGGCACCCATATCCACAGCGCCTGAACCAGTAATGCCACCAATATTCTCACTGCTACTGAGCTGCAATGTTCCTGTGCTCTCCACCGTTACTATCGCGGCATCATCCAGCACACTGCCACCGCTGACAATCAGTGTTCCTGCGCTGATTGTGGTGTCACCGCTATAGCTGTTACTGCCTGAGAGCGTAAAGTCTCCACTGCCCTGCTTAATCAGGCCACCACTGCCACTCATGACACCGGAGAAGGTTGTATTGCTGCTATCTCCTGTGGTCAGTGTAAAGCTGCTTAGATTGACCGACCCCGTACCACTCAGAGAACCGATGGTTTCATCTGATTGCAGAACAAAGGTATCCGATGAACCGACAATCACCGCACCATCATCGGCAATCGCACTGCCTCCGGTAACATTCAAGGTCGCCGCATCAAAAACCTCCGTAATGCCGTTATAGGTATTGGTTCCTGATAAGGTCAACTCCCCACTGCCCGAAAGCGTCAATCCACCACTGGCACCACTGATGTTACCACTGAATGTGGTCGTCTCACTGCCCTCAATTGTCAGGATATTGCTTCCTAGGGAGACATCACCTTCCCCAGATAACGCACTGATGACCTCATTATTATTTAAAGAGAACGTTGCATCACTGCCGACACTCACCGCTGCACTGTTATCAATCGCTGTGCGACCACCAACAATCAACGAACCGGCACTGATATCGGTAAGACCTGTATAACTGTTATTTGTGCCAGAGAGGGTTAATGTGCCCGATCCTGTCTTCGTTAAACCGTAGGTACCACTATTATCTGTGATTGTGCCTGAGAGGGTTGCACTGCTACTGCTATCCACATCAACGGTTGCATCACCTGAAAGGGTGATGCTGTTATCCACATCCGCTGTAACAGAGAAGTTGAGTGTTGTTCCACCAGCCAGGGTCAATGCACCGCTACCAAGAGGACTATCTGAAGAGATCGAGAGTGTTCCTGAAGAGACCGTCGTGGTACCACTGTAACTGTTTGTTCCAGAGAGGGTCAGGGTTCCATCCCCTACTTTATTTAGAGAACCCGTCTCTGTAATATTGCCTGAAAAGCTAACCTCATTACTACCGACATCAATGATGACTGCACCACTGTTATCAGAGAGGGCCAGATTATTGGAGAAGGTTGCCGAACTGCCTGTCACCTCCAGGGTTGTGCCACCGGCCGCAGAGATCGAACTGCTTCCCAGGCCACTGCTATCGGTTACCGAGAGCGTTCCCGAACTGACAGTGGTTGTGCCACCAAGGCTGTTGGTTCCACTTAGGGTGAGTTTACCGCTACCCGTTTTACTCAAGGAGCCTGTTGCACCACTGATATCGCCAGAGAAGGTTTGATCATCCCCTTGATCAACAGTCAGCGTACTGCTACCCAACGCAATGGATCCACCAGAGCCTGAGATGGTTCCAATAGACTCTGAACTATTCAGTGTGAATGTACCGCCATTGATGGTCACAGTGCCACTATCATGGAGTGCAGCACCACCACTGAGGGTTAAACCACCACTGGTTAAGGTTGCGCCACCAGAGAAAGTATTTGAACCACTCAGTGTTAAAGTAGCACTACCTTGCTGAATAAGACTACCTGAACCCGAGATACCACCACTAAATTCTGCATCCGCTTCTTGATTTACCGTTAAAGTATAACTGTCGAGATTAACCTCACCACTGCCTGAAAGCGTTCCAATTGTTTCACTCTGAGCTAACACCAATGTCAAGGGAGAGTCAACCACCACAGCGCCATTATCCGCAATCGCCGAACCACCTGTGAGAATCACTGTGACATCAGAGCTTACGTATGTAGTCCCTGTGTGGGTATTCGTACCGGAGAGCGTCAGCGTGCTGCTACCATCAACAGTCAAGCCACCTGTACCATTGATACCACCACTGAATGTGCCTTCACTGTTCTGATTAACCGTTAAGGTACGATTTCCAAGGTTGATCGTTCCTTCACCTGAGAGCGCACCGACCGCTTCATTGGCATTCAAGGTCAATGATGCACCTGAGGCAATCGATACATCGGAGTTGTCACTTAACGCCACTCCCGCAGTCTGTATTAAACGGAGTGTGCCTGAAGAGATGGTCGTCGTTCCATCATAAGAACTGCTCCCGGCCAGGGTTAAAGTGCTGCCCCCCTGTTTAACCAAGCTTCCACCACTACCACTCAAACCACCAAAGAATGTTTCATCACTGGTTTGATTCACGGTCAAGGTATTGCTCTGAAGGTTCACCGATCCTGCGCCAGAAAGGCTACCAATCGCCTCATTGGTACTTAAAGAGAGCGTGGCACTGTTGCTAACCGTCACCGCACTGCTATCACTGATCGCCGTTCCACCAGAAGCGATGAGCGTTCCCGTGCTGACGGTTGTTGTACCTGTATAGTCGTTACTGCCAGAGAGGGTAAAGGAACCGGTCCCCACTTTGATCAGATTTCCAGCCCCGGTAATATTTCCTGTAAAAGAGCCATCATTTGCACCGCCCACAGTAAAGGTGACACCGCTCTGAACCTCCACGGTACCCGCACCTGTAATCAGACCGACAGTTTCATCTGTCGCCAGACTGAATGTAGTACCACCATCTACCGTCACTGTGGCTGCATCACCAATGGCTGAACCACCTGAAACCGTAACTGTTCCTGTGCTGATCGTGACATCTCCTGTGTGGGTATTGGTCCCTGAAAGGGTCAGATCACCACCACCTGTTTTGGTCAAACTTCCAGAGCCAGCAAGAACATTGGAGAGCGTCAATCCATTTTCATTATCAATGGTTGAAGCACTATTGATCGACATGGAGTTATCAATCGTACTGCTGCCGGTCACCTCAAGCGTTGTATTACTCAGATTGATCTGACTTCCACCCAGGTTACTATCACCAGCCACTTTTACTGTTGCACTGCTGAGGCTCATCTCCCCAAAGACACCCGAACTATTTGTTCCTGATAGTGTAAACGTGCCATTACTGCCCGTCTCTGACCTCAATGTAAGTATTGTGCTGCTATTACTACTCAACTGACCAGAGAAGGTAACATTGTTATCTGTGATCAGCGCGCCGCCAGAGCCCGCTGCAGAAATTGCATTATCGATATCGGCATCTGCAGAGACTTGGAGCGTACCATCATTGATCAACACAGATCCAGAACCCAGATTGCTATCTGAGGCCACACTTAAGGTACTGCCATTCGTGAGCGATGCAGCCCAACCACTACTGCTGTTTGAGGTTCCGGTCAGGGTATAGGTTGCACTTGAGCCCAAAGCCACACCCAATGTGCCGGTTCCTGTGATGGTTCCTGCATAACTGGCATCACTACCACTACTCATGGTTAGAGTGTTACTTCCCAGATCAACGGTGCCACCAGAACCACTCAAAACACCAACAGTCTCACTTGCAGAAATAGAGAGTGATCCACTGTTAACAATAACGCTTGCACTATCTGCAATGGCTGAACCGTTATCTAAAACCAGTGCTCCTGCAGAAACGGTGGTTGTACCTGTATAGGTATTGGTTCCAGAGAGTGTCAGCGTCTCTGAACCCTGTTTGATTACGCTTCCTGAACCACTGATACCACCTGAAAACTCATCCGCTGAACTCTGATTAATCGTCAGCGTATTGCTATTCAATGTAATCGCGCCCGAACCAGAGAGGTTACCAATCGTCTCATTGCTGGATAAGTTCAACGTACCAGCACTGTTCACAGTCACCGTACCATTATCCCCGAGGGCACTACCATTGGCCACAGTAACCACGCCACCATTGATCGTAATCGCGCCGGAGTGTGTATTGGTTCCTGAGAGGGTTAATGAACCTTCGGTCGTTTTACTTAAGGAGCCAGAACCACTAAGAGCGCCAGAGAATGTGACCGCTTTACCTGCACTCACCTGAACAATGCCTGTTCCAGAGACCTCCATCGCGTTCGTCATCGTCGTATCATCGGTAATCTGGAAGGTGGCATTGTTCGTTAAAATAACCTGTCCTGAACCCAGGCTGGCGGCATCAGCAATCGAGAATGAACCTGAAGAGATGGTTGTTGTGCCACCGTACGTGTTGTTCGTCCCAGTGAGCGTAAGATAGTAGCTACCTGTTTTTGTTAAAGCGTATCCGCTACCACCATCAGAAATGACGCCTGAAAACGTGGCGTTGCTCTCGGTCTCAATGGTTGCATCGCCTGTCAGCGTAACCGCATTATTAAACGTCCCGCCCCCATTGGAAGCGAATGCCAACGTTGTTCCACCAGAGAGTGATATGGTTCCAGAGCCTAAACCGCTAGAAGAATCAATGGTCACTGTTCCTGAAGCGACCGTCAGATCATTGTAACTGTTTGCTCCTGAAAGGGTAAGATCTCCGCCACTGTCTTTAACAAGTGAACCGGTGCTACCCATAATATTTCCTGAAAAGGTCACATCACTGCTGTTCTGGATGGTAGCACTGCTGCCACTAACAATAGAAATCGTATTATCAATGGTATCACTGCCGGTCACTGTAAGCGTTGCAGCCCCCAGATTGATCTGTTCAGCACCCAAGTTACTATCACCAGCCACCTGTAATGTCGCACTGCTGACGGTCATCTCACCTAATACACCCGAACTGTTGTTGCTGCCAGATAGTGTAAACGTGCCATTACTGCCCGTCTCTGACCTCAACGTCAAATAGGTACCGTTTTCACTATTCAACTGACCAGAAAAGGTGACATTGTTATCTGTGACCAGCGATCCACCGCCGCTCGCTACAAAAATCCCATTATCAATATTTGCATCTGAAGAGACCAGCAATGTTCCACTATTTAGCACCACAGTACCAGAGCCCAGATTGCTATCCGCGCCCACACTTAAGGTACTGCCATTACTGAGCGATGCAACCCAACCACTGCTGTTGTTCGAGGTTCCTGTCAAGGTATAGGTTGCACTTGAGCCCAACGCCACCCCCAATGTGCCGGTTCCTGTAATGGTTCCTGCATAACTCGCATCACTACCACTGCTCATGGTCAGAGTGTTACTTCCAAGATCAACGGTTCCACCAGAGCCATTCAAAACACCAACAGTCTCACTTGCAGAAATCGAGAGTGATCCACTGTTAACAATAACGCTTGCACTATCTGCAATGGCTGAACCGTTATCTAAAACCAGTGCTCCTGCAGAAACGGTGGTTGTACCTGTATAAGTATTGGTTCCAGAGAGTGTCAGCGTCTCTGTACCCTGTTTGATTACGCTCCCTGAACCACTGATACCACCTGAAAACTCACCCGCTGAACTCTGATTGATCGTCAACGTATTGCTATTCAATGTAATCGTGCCTGAACCAGAGAGTGTTCCAACCGTCTCACTACTGGATAAGTTCAACGTACCAGCACTGTTCACAGTCACCGTACCATTATCCCCAAAGGCACTGCCATTGGCCACAGTGACCACACCACCATTGATCGTAATCGCGCCTGAGTGTGTATTGGTTCCTGAGAGGGTTAATGAACCATCGGTCGTTTTACTTAAGGAGCCCGAACCACTGAGGGCACCAGAGAATGTGACCGCTTTCCCTGAACTCACCTGAACAACGCCTGATCCAGAGACCTCCATTGCGTTCGTCATCGTCGTGTCATCGGTGATCTGGAATGTGGCATTGTTCGTTAAAATAACCTGTCCTGAACCCAGGCTGGCGGCATCAGCAATCGAGAATGAACCTGAAGAGATGGTTGTTGTACCACCGTACGTGTTGTTCGTCCCAGTGAGCGTAAGATAGTAGCTACCTGTTTTTGTTAAAGCGTATCCGCTACCACCATCAGAAATGACGCCTGAAAACGTGGCGTTGCTCTCGGTCTCAATAGTTGCATCGCCTGTCAGCGTGATCGCATTATTGAACGACCCTCCCCCATTGGAACCAAATGCCAGCGTTGTGCCACCAGAGAGTGATATGGTTCCAGAGCCTAAACCATCAGAGGAGTCAATGGTTACTGTTCCTGAAGCGACCGTTAGACCATCATAACTATTTGTTCCTGAAAGGTTAAGCCCCCCGCCTTCGCTCTTATAAAGCGAACCGGTACCGGTAATATTTCCTGAAAGAGTCACATCACTGCTGTTCCTGAGTGCCGCCGAACCATCCGTGATCGAGATCGCATTATCGATATCCACTGAAGAACCGGTCACCTCCAGTGTTGAACCACTACTCAAAGTGACTGTACCGCTTCCCAGATTGCCATCGCTACTGATTGACAGCGTTCCTCCAGTGACCGAAGTACTCTGATGAGTGTTGGTTCCAGAGAGTGTTAAGGTACTGGTTCCTGACTTAATGAATGTACCGCTATCATTGGTATCACTGATGATACCGGCAAAACTATCATTACTTCCTTGAACCACCGTTAATGAAGCCGAACCTAAAGCAAGCTCTCCACCTGAACCTGAAAGCGTACCAATGGTCTCTGTCGTACTTAAAGAGAGCGTTCCGCCATTAATGGTGACACTGTTTCCATCCGCCAGTGCCGTACCACCACTGAGATCCACGCCACCATTCGATACGATTAATCCACCACTAAAGCTATTATTACCACTTAAGGTGAGGGTTGATCCTCCCGCTTGCGTTAACCCCCCTGCACCACTGATTGAACCAGAAAGGGTTTCATTCGAGGCTTGATTGACTGTCAGCGTATAACTATCCAGGTCAACATCCCCGGCCCCACTCAGAGTACCAATCGTCTCATTGGCGGAGAGTTTTAAGGAGGCAGATGCTGCAACCGAAACAGAAGCCGTATCATCAATCGAATTACCACTGACACTCAGTTGTCCAACAGAGACCGTCACGGATCCAGAGTGGCTATTATTTCCAGTGAGAGCCAGCGTGCCATCACCTGTTTTTGATAAGGCACCATCACCACTGATCTCACCGGAATAGGTCGCTGTTCCCGAATCTACATTAACCGCACCGCCTGAACTTCCGATCACAAGTGCATTATTAATATCACTGGTATCTGTGGTCTGAAGCGTGGCACCCGAACCATTTAAGGTGATGGTTCCTGCACCAAAGACGCTATCTGAAGCACCGATTAAGACACCTCCAGAGATATTTGTTGCACCAGTAAAGTTGCTGCTATTGCTTGTGTTAGAGAGCGTCAGGGTTCCTGTACTATCCTTCGTTAAGGTTGCTGTACCACTCAATGCACCAGAGAAGGTTGCTGCAAAGCTCCCATCAACAGAGACCGTGGCATCAGAAGAGACAACCACAGCATTATCAATATCTGTATTTCCTGCAATATTTAAGCTGCCACCCGCCAGCGCAACTGTTCCACCGGCCAAAGCATCATCATCTGAGACTTTGAGCACACCCGATGAAACCGTCATTCCCCCTGTCAATCCACTTTCATTACCAGTATTAGAGAGCGTCAGTGTACTTGCACCTATTTTGGTCAGTGAATAGTTACCACCAGATAGCGCACCTGAGAGGGTTGCATTGGTATTGGCATTAATTGTGGCATTGCCATTAAAAGCGATGGCGTTACTCAACGAAGTCGCAGACGAAGAGAGCGAGAGCGTCGTTCCCCCTTCCAGTGTCACCTGCCCTGAAGAGATGGCATCGTTATTCGCAACATCCAGCGTTCCTGCATTCACCGTCGTACCTTGGGAGTAGGTATTGGTTCCTGAGAGGGTCAGCGTACCATCACCTGCCTTGATCAAATTGGCAGAGAATGTTGTGCTACCAGAGACAAAATCAACGATGTTACCAGAGAATGTGGTTGATGTGCCTGAATCTGTGGTAATTGTTCCACTATTAAGAAGCCAAAGACTGTTATCAATTGTTGTTGAGCCTGTGATGGTCAGCCCTGCTCCAGAAACCAAAGCAATCAAATTATTATTAAGAACATCATCACTGTTAGCCACAATGGTACCGGCTGAAACAATCAAGGAACCAGAATAGCTGCTTGAGTTTCCAGTATTACTCAAAGTCAGCGCACCACTGCCTTTTTTGAAGACCGAAGCGCTGCTATCTGAAGAGATTGCTCCTGAGAAAGTCACATCGTTACTGTTAACAACCGACCCGCTTGTGTCTGCGATGGTGAGGGCATTATCAATCGTTACACCAGAGCCTGTAACCTCCAGAGAGCCACTGTTACTGATGGTAATCGTGCCACTGCCCAGGTTACTATCCGCTGCAATCGAGATCGCACCTGAACTTATATCTGTACCCCAACCATTGCTGGAGTTACTGGTTCCTGAGAGGGTCAGCGTTCCTGAACCTGTATGAGAAAGTGCGCCAGAGCCTGAGATCTCTCCTGAATATTCTGTGTTACTTCCTCCGGCAAGGGTCAGGGTATTTGCAGCAATATCCACAGAACTACTACCACTTAAGCTGGCAATGGTCTCACTTGCCGCCAGGGTGAATGTACCGCCACTCATGGTCACCGCCCCCGCATCAGCCAAGACCGACCCACCACTGACAATCAATGCACCCGCTGAGATTGTTGTGCCACTGTTGTAGGTATTCGTTCCAGAAAGCGTTAATGAGCCCGTACCGGATTTAATCAAACTTCCAGTACCTGAAATATCCCCTGAGAATGTGGTACTACTACTCTGATCAATGGTCAATACATCGCCATTAACCACAGAACCTGCGCCAGTCAATCCACCGATGGTTTCAGAAGCCCCAAGACTGAGTGTGGCTCCAGACAGCACATTAATCGTACTGCTATCACCAATATTGCTGCCATCACTAGTCAAGAGCGTTCCAGCGCTGATTGTGGTCTCACCTGTATAGGTATTCGCCCCTGAGAAGGTCACACTTCCAGCGCCCTCTTTGGTCACACCACCTGAACTACTGATCACACCAGTATAAGAACCATTACTGCTCTGGCTGAAAATGACCGTTCCACTGTTGGTCATATCACCCTGCAAAGAATCTGTTGTACCTTTAAGCACACCCGCTGAGATTGTTGTGCCACCAGAGTAGCTGTTGGTTCCGGAAAGGGTGAAGGTTCCCGATCCTGATTTGGTCAGCACACCCGCGCCTGAAATGTCCCCTGAGAATGTTGTACTGCTATCATTATTGCCCGTAGTCAGCACTTTACTGCTGGCAATGGAGACCGCGCCTGAACCCGTTAAGGAACCGATGATTTCGGTTTCACTCACATTCAGTGTCGCGCCACTGGAGACGGTGACCGCTGCCGAATCCCCAATACCTGAGCCACTGCTCACAGTCACCAACCCTGCAGAGACCGTAACCGAGCCAGAGTGTGAACTGTTTCCTGATAGGGTGAGTGAGCCATCGCCTGTTTTTGTAAAGGCCGAACCACCACTCATGGAACCAGAGAGGTCCACTGCTTTTGTACTGGCCACCTCAATTGTTCCGGCGGCACCACTGATCACAATGTCATTATCAATGGTTGCATCCTCAGTCACTTTCAGCGTGGCATCAGAACCACTGATTGTAAGCGTACCGCTGCCTAAGTGATCATCCGAAGCAATGCTCACCGTACCGCTGGAGATGGTGGCATCCGTGAAGGTATTGTTACCACTTAAAATGACCTCACCACCATCAACAGAAAAGGAGACATTACCGTTACTGATGACTCCAGAAAACGTCGAATTAATGCTCCCAGAGTTTACAATGACGCCCGAACCCGAACTGAGATCAACGTTGCCACTAAAGGTGAGATCTTTGGAACCGGACATTGTCAATGTTGAACCACTATTGATCACCAGATCATTGCCGATGGTATAGCTTGAGATCGAGCTGTTCTCACCGCGTATTTTTCCACCGGCAACGGTGATCGTTCCTGATCCAAAAGCGTCCGTTGCACTTCCTGCTTCTAATGTTCCGCCATTTAAGGTGATTGCACCACTGTAACCGCTATTATTTCCGCCCAGATGAAATAGTGAGCCATCAGAGGAAGCGTTGATAGAGAGTGCACCACTCCCTGTCATATCGCCTTCCAGCGTAATACCGGCTGTAGAGAGATCAACCGTCCCTCCGCCACCATTGAAAACAATCGATCTTGTGCTATCTAAACCTAAGCCATTGGATGTTGCCGCACTCAGTGTTCCACCATCAAAGGTGATTGTAGAGCCTGAGGCAAAGCCATCCGTATCAGACTTTAAGAGTCCCGCCGAGAGTGTTGTACTGCCTGTATAGGTATTGGTGCCAGTAAGGGTCAGGGTTCCAGCACCTAACTTTGCAAATCCATTATTGGTTCCAGAGATCACCCCGGAGAAGGTTGTATCCACTCCAGAGTCAATCGAGAGCGAAGCATCCCCATTCAGAGTCACCGCGCCATCAATGGTATCACTTCCTGTGACATTAAGCGTGCTATCCGCCGCTAAGGTAAGGTTTCCACTACCCAGGTTACTATCTGAGGCCACAGAGACCACACCACTATTGATAATCACATCACCGCCATAAGAACTGTTGCTTCCTGAAAGGGTGAGTGTTCCTACACCTGTTTTTGTCAGATCGCTTCCTGAACTGCCACTGATGACACCAGAAAGCGTAAGACTGCTGGCATGATCAATGGTGCCATCGTTGCTACCCAACGCAATGGCATTATCGATGGCGCCACTCCCTGCAAAAGTCAGTGTCCCGCCATTCAGCGTCAGGGTGCCTCCGCCCAGGTTACTATCGGAAGAGACCGAGAGCGCGCCACTATTCACCGTTGCAGCCCAAGTGGTGGAATTATCGCTATTGGCTCCGGTAAGGGTAAGGGTTCCTGTACCTTGTTTAACCAATGTTCCAGAGCCGCTGATATCTCCAGAGAAGGTGGCATTATTTGCATCACCCGTGGTCAAAGCCACGCCAGCGCCATCAATGATAAGCGCACCGCTTGTATCTCCAGAGAGCGAACCGATGGTCTCACTTGTAGAGACCAGCAGTGTGGCGCCACTGGCCACAGTAATGCTACCGGCATCCGCAATCGCTGTACTACCACTCAAGGTGAGGTTACCACTGAAGACCGTTGTAAGACCGCTATAGTCATTGCTTCCAGCCAGAGTGAAGGTACCCGTGCTCTGTTTTGTTAATCCCCCCGCACCCGTTATCGCCCCACTAAAGGTTGTATCTGTGCTCTGATTCAGGGTGAGTGTATAGCCACCATTATCAATCGTTGATACACCACTAACGCCTGTAATTGAGGAGAGATCTCCGATGGCCTCCGCTGCACCAAGCTGTAGTGTTGCACCCTGCACAATCCCCACAGACCCGCTATCATAGAGTGCATCACCACTGGAGGTTATGAGTGTACCACCACTGAGTGTGGTTCCTCCCTCATAGGTATTGGTTCCTGCCAGGGTTAATGTACCATCATAAAGCGCCAAGCCACCCGAACCGGAAATGACACCAGAGAAGGTTTCACCGTTGGCACTACTGATTGCGAGTGTTTTACCGTTATCAATCGAGACCGAACCGGAGTCTGTAATAGAATCGACGGTTTCATTACCAGAGATCGTCAGCGTGGCGCCTGAGGAGACAGTAACCACACTGGTATCGGGAATGGCGCTATCCCCGGTGGCGATCACGGTTCCAGCAGAGATGGTTGTCGCACCACTATAGGTATTACTGCCAGAGAGTGTGAGTGTTCCTGCACCGCTGGCCACAAGCACGCCTGTGGAGCTTGTGGTATCCACAATCGCCGCCGAGATGGTATCACTATCCCCTGAACCCTTTGTATAGTTTAACGTACCATCAAGCTGGATATTGCTTCCTGTGATCGTTAAACCAGCACCATTGCTGGTATTGAACGTCACACCATCTTCCAAGGTGATCGCTGAACTTAAAGAGATTGTTTTTGCTGTACTGAATGAACTGCTATCGAGCAGGAAGGTTTGTGCGCCCGTCTGAGAACTGGCAATGGTTGCGGCCTCAGCCAGTGTGATCGTGTTGCGATCCGTATCATCGGTATTGCCGGTATCATTGATATAGATGTTATCCGAGGCCACAGTCACTGTGGCCGATCCGGTCGCGCCTTTTTCATCGGTCACCGTGAAGAGTATGGTGGCATCACCAGCGGGCGTATCATTCTGATAGGTGATGTTTTGCAGCACCTCATTCACCAGTTCTGTGGTTGCTGTGGTACCGGTACTGGTGAAGCTGATGGTGATCGAACCGCTTGTGGTGGTATCGATGGTACCAAAAGTATTGCCTGAACTCTGTAGGTTTGTCCCTGAAACAGCAAAGTTAGAACCATCTGTTACCGCAAAGGTATCACTGGTTACCACGGTTCCAGAACGCTGCACCACCAGACTGGCACCACTAAAATCACCATTACTGCTATTGAGTGCTTCCAGGTCGGAATCACTGATTGTACCATCACCATCCAGGGTTACAGGGCTACTTGATAAATTGACCTCTCCAGAGACATTACTCAATGTCGGTGCAATATTTTCAATGATGGTCACGGTTTGAGATTGCGTATTTTTCTCTTCTGCATTGTTGGTAGAGATACTATCCACCGCAAGAATCACCGTTTCGCTATCATCACTGACCGAATCAGAAGCGGCTGTAACCGTGACTGTGCCTGAACTGCTTCCTGAAGCGATGGTGACACTACCAGAAGAGAGGGTATAGTCTGTACCACTGCCTGTTGCTGTTGAGCCGCTCTCCCCCAGACTGACTGTGACATCGCTGGTGGCGGTAAAGGCACTTCCGCCTTCATCCTGCAAAGCCACTGTAAAGGTTGCCACACCACTATCTTCTGTGATTGTGGTATCATCAACGGTCAAAACCACATAAGGGTTAGTGGTAAAGTTGCGTGTGGTGGTATCTGAAATGCCGGCATAAACGGTTCCGAAGAGATCGGTAATCGCGCCTAATTCCACCTGAATGGCATACTCGGTTCCGGCTCTGAGATCATTGGTGGGATTGATCGTGAGCGCGGTGTTACTGATAGAGAGCTGACTGGAGTGATTGGTGACATCAATGGTGACTGAGTTGGTACCACTTCCAGAGATATCATAGAGCGTAATATTGCCACTGCTGCCTAGTTTGATATTCTCGCTAAAGGTGAGTGTCAGATCATCGCTCAAGCCCACAGCGGCCGCACCATCCGTTGGTGTAGAGGAACTGAGTGTGGGGGCGACTTCATCTTCATCCAATAGATTGAGGGTCACATCCACTGCACTGGATTCATTTCCAGCGGCATCGGTCGCTTTGATGCCAAGCGTAAAGCTGGTGGAACCAGTCTCATAGTCATAAGAAGCCGCACTGGAGCCTGCACCAGTCGAGGTCAGAGAGATCACGCCATCATCATCAATGGAGAAGTAACCATCATCATTACCTGTATTGATTGAAAAACTGATCGCATCACCGGTCTCCTGCACCTCTCCGATCACAAAATTAGCGGATGATTTTTCTGGATAGGAGAAGGTCTGACTGGCCGTCACCACCGGAGCGGTTGTATCTACCGTATAGGTATCCGCACTGGTAAAGCCCCCTGAGATCGCATTACCCGCATCATCTGTAATGCTTGTACCACTGGAATTCAGATCAATGCTCAGTGTTCCTGGATCATTGATATTCGCAACCGTTACAGTATAGGTACTGCCGCTACCCGTTACAGAGATGTCACTGGTACCATTGGCTGTTGAAGCGTTATTACCAGCATTGAAAGAGAAATCTGCAGCGTCTACACCGGTGACATCTTCACTGAAACTCACCGTAAACTCGACCGAACTGGCATTGGTCTCTGCACCACTGTTGCGTGTAATTGCGGTCACTGAGGGTGCGGTATTATCGATGGTATAGGTCTGACCTGTAAAACCACCACTGATTGCTTCACCAGCCAGACTGGTAATGCCTGTTCCGCTGCTATTCAGATTGAGTCCAAGGGTTCCATCACCACTGATACTATTCACCGTCACTGTATAGACACTGTCTGAAACAGTCGTAACATTACTGACAGCCGCTGTACCGCTTGTCCCAGTAAGGCTATCATTCAAGGTGAAATCAGCGGTATCCACACCAGAAACGCCTGTACTGAAAACAACGGTATAATCAACACTGGTCGCATCTGTCGGATTTTCATTGGATGCGCGCGTGATCGAGGATACCGTAGGCGCTGAAGTGTTGAGCGTAAAGGTCTCGCTGGCGCCGCCACTCAAAGCATTGCTGGAGGTATCAGTAATCCCTGTACCACTGCTACTCAATGTGAGCACATAATCACCACTGGCCGCGGTGAGCGAGGACATATCAATGGTATACTGGCTACCACTTCCAGCCACAGAAAGTCCTGAGAAGCCAATAGAACTGGTAACATCGCTGCCATCTTTTGTCAGGGTAAAATCACTGATATCCACCCCGGTGACACTTTCACTGAAGACAATTGTGGCGGTGGCAAAGGCGTTACTCGGATCGGTCAGATCCGTGATAGTGGCTGTGGGTGCGGTGGTATCTGCTGAACCGGTGGTAAAGTTAAGTGTGGTATTATCAGAGATACCGGCGTAGCTATTGCTGCTATCACTGGCATCATCAATGGCGGTTGAAGCAATCTGAATGGAATATTGGTTCGACCCGGTAAGATCTGCATTGGGGTTAATTGTGACGGTATCATTACTGATTGCGATCGTACCACCCGCACTCCCTGTACCATTAGCAACACTAAAGGTTTCCACGGTAGTTCCACCCGCCGTGAGATCATAGAGCGCAAAATTGCCTGTTCCCGCCTGAACATTCGCACTAAATGTAAAAGTCAGATCATCGGTCAGAGAAACACCCGTAGCATTATCAGAAGGTGTTGAGGAGCTTAAAGCGAGACTTGGCGTCAGAAGCACGCCATCATCAATGCCCTCTAAGGTCTGATAAGGCACCAGGGTATCGGTTTCGATATCACCAAAGGCAACCTCCAGATCCCAGTCACCCCCAAGCCAGTCAGAACCGGTAAGATCATTTGAAGCGGTGACATCCGCACCAGTTGTCTGGGCAAACTGATCAATAAAAGCCTCGCCTGTGGCATCTTCGGCCACACGACAACCATAGAGCAGAATATCGCCATCCACGCTCAATGATGCACCCCATGAGGTGAGATCCGAATTATAGGTGGATAGACTCTCCTCAGAGAGGGTTTCTGCCCCCAGATAGACCTCACCATTGCCACCATGGGAGATCAGATGCAGTGCATTCAGGTTTTCATAATCGGCTAAAATTTCTGTGATCTGCTCAATGGCGCTGGAGCCGGCATCTAGAAGCCAGATATCGGCATTTGCACGACTCTCATCGAAGAGATTCACCGTACCAGGAACCCGGCTATCGATAATAATGATCTCTGAAGTAATCTCGGTACTGGCTTCAACTAAACGCTGTGTCCCATCCCGATTCACCCCTGCCAGATTATCCAGTGTCTCCTGATCAATGGCGCCCTCATTTAAAAGCGTACCATTGATGGTATAGGCATCTCCTGTGCTGAAACTGCCATCCGCGTCGCCACTGCTACCTCTTAGCGTATTACTCAATGCATCGGTGATTCCATCATCATCTGTCAATATCAGCTCAATTTCATCTCCTGTGGTTGTGGCACCATAATCTGAGGCGGTCACAATAAATACTTTACCACTGCTACCCGTAGGATTGATCGCTAAGGTTGCACCAGTCAATGCAGTTGAGCCCTTATAGAGTACAAAATCATCTGTACCAACACCGGAGACCTCTTCATTGAAGGTCACAATAAACGAGACATCGGCGGTATCGGAGCTATCCGCCACCACCTGATCAACGCCACCACGTTTAATGGAAACAACATAAGGGCTTGTATTATCGATCACATAGCTCTCATCGGTGGCGGGATCAGAGCCTCCAAAGCTATTACCCGCAGCATCGGTGATATTCTGGCCACTAGCAAAATTTAATCCTAAACTGCCATCACCGCTGGTGGTACCATCCAAGGTTATGGTGAAAGAACTTCCCGAAGTCCAACTTACAACATCAATCGCGCCAGACGCTGCACCACTTAGCTCAAAATCTGAGCTATCCACGTTTGTCACCCACTCTGAGAAAACAATATCAAAGCCGACACCACTGCCCGTTGTCCGTTCTGCATCTGTACGGGTAATCACAACCGATGTGGGGGCGGTATTATCGATGGTGTAGGATTCATCGACACTGGTTGAGGGGGTCATCGTGGTGAGTGCATTGCTGTAGAGATCATTGATGGTGGCAGAACTGTTAAGATCCAAGCCTAGCGCACCATCACCGGTGATATTAGATACAGTCACCGTAATTGCAGCGGTTCCACTGCCACTGACACTGATATTGCCTGTATCCCCAATACTTGTACCAACCGCACCGGTGAGATCAAAGTCATCGGCCGAGATATCGGTGATCGCCTCACTGAATACGGCGATAAAATCGACGCTACTTGCGTTGGTAATATCACCGGTAGGACTCAAACGGTTAATCGATACCAGTGTGGGTGCATCACGATCGATGCTGTAGAGTTCATCATCGGTGGGCTCAGCGGTGACAAAGGCGTTACTTGAGCTATCGGTGATATTCTGGCTACTGTTAAAGCTCAATCCTAACGTACCTGTACCGGTGATATTTGCAACCGTTACAGTATAAGAACTGCCGCTGCCAGAGACGCTGATATCACCATCACCATTGGTGGTACTCAACGTGCCGGTTGTCACCAGATCAAAATCGCTGGCATCCACATTGGTGACAGTTTCATCAAATGTGACCGTAAACTCCACAGAGCTTGCATTGCTGGTATCCGTGGAAGGATCATTGCGGGCAATCGATAGGACCGTTGGTGCAGTAGAATCGGTGATGCCGGAAGTAAAATTAAAGGTGGTATTATCGGTGATCCCTGCGTAGCTGTTACCTGCTGTATCTGTGATTGCTGTTGCATCAATCCGGATCGCATACTGTGTGGCTTCGGAGAGATCATTGCCTGGGCTAATCGTCAGGGTTGAAGAGGCGGTTGAAGCCGTCCCCCCTGCACTACCATTCGCACCGCTATCTGCGACATCAAAAGTCTCTATTGTATTTGAGTTAGAAACATCATAGAGAACAATATCACCTGTACTAAAGGAGATATTCTCATTGAACACCATACTGATATTACTGGCTGGGGCAAATCCGGTGGCATCATCGGATGGTGTTGAACTACTCAGTGTGGGTGCGGTGGTATCGATCACCAGCGCCTTACTATCTCCTAGAGAGTTTGTAGCACTGGGAGAGGCCAGCGTTAATGTGGCATCGTTACCGGCGGCATCTTGAATTGTACCGCTATTGAGGGTCAAAGCGCTGGTGTCTTTATAATCGAGGTCCGAAGAGGTATCGCCCGCCTGTACCGTATATTTAAAGGTTAACACCGTGGAGGCCGAACCACTGCTGTAATCGATGGTTTGATCGGTATCACCGGTCTCCAGCGCCAGTTGAGGCGTACCACTGACCGTCACCGATTCATTAAAGGTCACCGTGATATCGATCACCTCACCTGTTGCATAAGAACCATCGGTTTTGGTTGAACTCACCGCCGAGACGGTGGGTGCAGTGGTATCGATCACAAGCGCTTTACTGTCTCCTAAAGAGTTTGTATTACCGGGTGTCACCAGCGTCAAAGTAGCATCATTGCTCGCCGCATCTTTGATTGTGCCGCTGTTCAGCGTTAATGCAGCGGTATCTTGATAATCAAGATCTGCCGCCGTATCGCCTGCTTGCACAGTATATTTAAAAGTGAGTACGGTAGATCCTGAACCACTGCTATAATCAATCGTTTGATCCGTGGTACCGGTCTCCAGAGCCAGTTGGGGAGTGCCGGTTACGGCAACCGATTCACTAAAGTTCACCGTGATATCGATCACCTCACCTGTCGTGTAAGAACCATCTGTCTTTGTTGAGGTCACTGAGGAGACGGAGGGTGCGGCGGTATCGATCACAAGCGCTTTACTATCCGCAATCGAACTACCGCCACCAAGAGCGGGTAAGGTTGTGGTGGCGCTATTACCGGCGGAATCAACGATGGTGCCGCCACTTAATGAGGTTGTGGCTTGATAATCAAGATCAGAACTGGTATCGCCTGACTGGACTGTATAGTTAAAGGTTAATGTGTCAGAGCCTGAACCCGAAGCGTAATCAACGGTCTGGTCTGTGGTGCCGGTCTCTAACACCAGTTGGGGGGTGCCTGATACCGTAACCGCCTCAGAGAAAACAACCGTTACAGGGATGACCTCGCCTGCTGCATAAGAGCCATCACTCTTTGTCGAGGTTGCCGAAGTCACGGAGGGAGAGACACCATCGATCACCAGCGCCTTACTGTTCCCCAGAGAGCCTGCATTTCCTGGTGTTGCGAGCGTTAACGTGGCTGAGTTGCTTGCGGCATCTGTGATTGTACCAGAGAGAGATGTGGTGGTGACATAATCAAGATCAGTCGAGTTATCACCGGATTGCACCGTATAAGTAAAGGTGAGCGTATCGGAGGCCGAACCACCGCTATAATCAACGGTTTGATCGGTATCACCGGTCTCTAAAACCAGTGTGGGTGTACCACTAACGGTGACCGCCTCACTAAACACCGCCGTAATGGCAATGGTATCACCGATCTTAAAGGTGCCATCGGTTTCAGAGGAGGTCACACTACTGACTGTGGGACTGGTATTGTCCAGCGTAAAGGTCTGCTCACTACCGATTGTCGGAGAGCTACCCAGCGCATTGCCCGCAGTATCCGTGATATCATTGCCACTGGCGATACCCAGATCAAGCGTACCATCACTGCTGGTAACCCCTGAAATCACCACATCATAGACCGTATTGGCTGTAACCGTAGAGACCGAGCCTATCGATCCTAAAGAGCTGGAGAAATCCGATGAACCAACATTGGAGACATCTTCACTGAAGGTAACACGAAATGTCGGGCTATCCGCATTGGTGTTTTCATCTGTTGGGCTCTGACGCGTAATCGAGGTGATTGAGGGCGCCACACCTTCGATCACAAGCGCTTTATTCTCTGCAAGCGCGTTTCCAGTGCCGCTTAAAGCCGGCAGGGTTGTGGTGGCACTATTTCCTGCAATATCCGTGATCGTACCACTCAGCGCGGTTGTGGACTGATAATTAAGATCGGAAGAGACATCACCGGACTGCACTGTATAGGTAAAGGTGAGTGTTGCTGAATTATCACCACTGCTATAATCAATGGTTTGATCGGTATCCCCTGTCTCCAGGACCAGTTGCGGTGTGCCTGAAATTGAGACCGCCTCATTAAAGACCACCTCAACACCAACCTCATCACCAATTTTATAAGTTCCATCTATTGTAGAGGAGTTCACAGAAGAGACCGTGGGTGCGGTGATATCATAGTCATATTTCTCACCACCATCGTTCTGGCTATCATAGGTGGTCAGCTCATTTCCTGCAGCATCTACGATATCACCTGAATCTGCATAATAATCAATATAAAGCTCTGCATCTTCTGTGAAGGTGTTTGACGTGAGCGCCAGCGTCACATCAACAGATGATCCTGAACTGGCTGAAACCGCGGACACAGAAGCCGAAGGTGAACCGCCCCCATTGTTGATTGCGGCACTAAAGTCTGTTGTTGTAATATTTGAGACACTCTCAGAGAAGGTGACCGTATAGACAAGGGAAGTTGTATTGGTGTATTGTGATGCGCCACTTTTACGTACGATACTGCTTATGGTGGGTATGACACCATCAATAACAAGGTTGTTATTGTCTCCTAGAGAGTTTGCATCGCCAGGCGTCGCCAGGGTGCGGTCCATGGCATTTCCTGCGGCATCCACGATTGTGCCACCATTGAGCGTTAACGCACTGGTGCTTAAATAGTCGAGATCCGATGAGGTATCCCCGGACTGAACGGTATATTTAAAGGTTAATATACTACCATCACCACTGCTATAATTAACTGTTTGATCTGTGGAGCCGGTCTCTAGAGCGAGCTGTGGTGTACCACTTACCGTTAATGTCTCACTAGCGTACACACGAATATCAATTACCTCACCTTGCTTATAGGTACCATTCGTTGAGCTCACATAGGAAACTGTGGGCGCTGTATTATCGAGTGTATAGTTATCTTGTGATCCGATGGTTGGAGAATTCCCCAGTGCATTACCCGCCGCATCGGTGATATCGTTTCCGCTAGCAATACCCAGGTTAACCGTACCATCATAATTGGTAATATTAGATCCACCAACGGTCACATCATAGACACTGTTCGCTGTCACCACAGAGCCACCCGTGATATCGCCTTGTGATGCTGAGAAGTCAGCCGTATCCACCGTTGCATTATCCAGATCTTCACTGAACGTCACACGGAAGGTCAGGTTATCCGCATTGGTGGTTGCACCGGATGGATCTTGTCTTGCAATGGATGTGACTGTGGGTGCGGTGGTATCCGCTGTGGTGGTGACATCCGCCACGGTCTGCACCGTACTGACATTGGGTGAGCCTTCATCATCTTCGGCCACCACATAGACATCATAGGTGGTGGCCTGACTCAAACCAGAGACAGCGAAGCTATAGCTGAAATCACCACTACTCACCGCCTGGTTACCACTATCGGTCGCCGCCGCGCCACTGGCTCCTGTACCCGCTTTAACCTCGGCGGCGGTTGGTGTTGAGGAACCATCAGGCATCACCACATAGTAGATGGTTCCGCCTTCATCAATATCGACGGAGAGATCAAAGCCCGTCTCTGTGATGTTAGAGGTTGAGGGGGTGGAGTTTTCGAAGGCGGGGGCTGTGGAGTCGCCACCAGTAACCCAGTTAGAAACAGAAAAATTTCTGAGCCCGACATCTGCACCACTCCCTACAGATGTTGATTTAACCGTAAACCACTCAATCCCATCAAGGTCCGTTGTTGTAATTGCATTACCGCTATTTTTAAAGTCTGACAGATCAAACGTTTCATTACCACCAGAGGTGAACGACGCAGATCCTATATACGTATCCAAATTTGCACCACTTGCTCTGGCATAGAGTTTCATCGTTTTATTGTTAAAGCCAGACAAACGATAGAAAACAAGTGTATCCAGATCAAAGGCTGTTTTAGATGTCTGACTCGAATCAATACCTATAGTAGCATCAAAAGATGTATCATCATGGCCTGACGCAAAAACATAATCACCATCTTGATTCCAACTGCCTGAAGTGCTCCAATAATCGGTCGTGTTATTTGTAAATTCTGTTGCAGCAGCATATACCGCTACATATGTCGGTGCAGCCAACAGATGTTCAAAATGGTCAAGCGCTGCCCATGCAAAAGGCGTTTGGCTTTCAATCATTCCTTGTTCATATTCTAATTGCCAATCACCATTTTGTTTTGCATCACCTGTTTCGTCAACAGATGCTGCAACATCGACACCAGCAATTTCGCTTAACTGATCAACAAATGTTTGTCCCACATCACTCTCAGCAACATTACAACCATAAAGAAGAATATCTCCCTCTGTTTTTAATGCCTCACCCCAACCTGAGACCTCCTGCTGAAAAGAGTCCAAATTTTCCTGAGAAAGCGTATTATCCCCTAAAATAACAAAACCATCGCCACCATGAGAAACAATATGAATCGCATCCAACGCTGACTGCTCTTTAAGATATTCTGAAATCTGGTTAATACCATCTTTATCAATCAGTACAATTTCTGCTGTCGATGAAATACCCGTAAGAAGATCACCATAATCTTCAATATTCTTATCAATAAACACAACTTCTTTTCGAGATACTAGTGCCAGGGGGGCATCGAGCTGTTTTTCGCTTTCACTATCGTTATTTTGATCATCCAAATTTGAAAGTGCCTGCAAAGCATCCACCAGCTTTTCAGAAATTACATCTGTTTGATCGTTCTCTGTCTGTTGTTCTACTGGCTCAACAGGACAAACACAGTCATCGACCTGTTCCCCCATGCCACTGACCAGCGTTAACGCGCCCGCAGCATCCAACATAATTCTTGGTTCCAAAGCAAAAGCCAGTGGCTGCGAAGCTGTGGCTGGACTCTGATTATCCTTGTTATGAGCAGGTGAACGGCGAATAAAATCAAGCATGGAGCGAAAACGGGACATAGCACTTCTCATTTAATGTTGGTTATGGGGGCGTTGGAGGCTTTAGAGCGCCCCCATTTTATTCAACATGGGTGATAAATCAGGCTTTTTTGTTTTACGCTGCGACTCTGGTGCGATCACTTGAGCCGCGCTGCCTTTAAGATCTCTCCAAAAGTCAAGATCATGATAATGTTGAAAAAGATCCGGGGGGAGGATACTTTTTCTTGGTTTAAAGGCAACTTTTTCCGCGACCTTATGTAATCCTCTTGCGCCCAAAGCCTGATCAAAATCGGGGGCATCGAAGGTTACATGGTCAAAATTATGTTCAAAAAATGGCTCTTCGATAAACTGATAGATCAAAGGCATTACATCATGGGGCCTACGTGTAAAGAGTTCATAGTCAAGAATAAGCAGTGCATGGGAATGCTCTCCATAGAAAGCTTCTCTTAGAGCGAGAAACGCTTTACCCACCAGACCGGTGGCTTGAGAGAGCATATTCACTCGTCCATAGACTGTAGCTTGTGCAGGATCTAAACCAAAAAGCCGGGTGTTTTCATAAGGATTCTTCCTATAGACACGCTCCAGGCTATCCATGATCCAGGCAATATTTCTTACGGTGCAGATAATTTTAGCTTTAGGAAAGAGATCTAAGATTGTCGGCAGTCTACCACACCAACCGCGATTCGTATCGAAGACAATCTCTTTTGAGGTAGGAAACAGCGGTTCAGCGTAATAGCTTTGAATTAGACTACGCAATAACAGCGGCTTCTGTGATTCCTGGATCATCAGGTTTAATTCACTGCCCGCACTCATCATAGAGATTAATCCGCCACAGAGGCTACAAACAGGACTGGACATGCCCGCATGAAAACGCGGGTTCTGCTGCAGAAGCGCGCCTAACAGCGTGGAACCGGAACGGGGAAGGCCCGATATAAAATGAATTTTGCGATTCCAATCCACGATGATACAATCCCTACGGGTTTTCTAAATAGTTGATATCAATAAATAAACAAAAAAACCATAAGATTTAATGTCTCTTAAATTGACTTGAAACAATTTATTTTATCTCATTTGAGAAAGAAGCGCAAACAAAAAGCAACGTTCCACTACACAAGAAAGTTATTATTCACTCTGCAAGGAGACCGCTAACCACTAAAAATTAGGTGTTATAACAAAAAACCTGCAAAACTAATAACCTGTTAACAAAAATAACCACTAAATTTTAGATATAAATTCTCAAAAGAATAACGTCAATATCTCTGTTTTTTCGTTTGACAGATCCTGGCTAAACATGCAAAACTAAATTTTAGCATAAAAATATATAATTATCTTACAACATCTTTATAGTAAAAGAGGTAAAATAATGTCGGATGCTATTTTGGGCGAAATTCGCATGATCGCTTTTAACTATGCACCAAAAGATTGGGCGATGTGCGATGGCCAAATGTTACAGATCGCTGACCATCAAGCACTCTTCTCTCTGATTGGGACAACATTTGGCGGCGATGGCCGCAACACTTTTGCATTGCCGGACTTGAGAGGCCGGGCCCCTGTCCATCAAGGAGAAGAGATACGATGGGGACAGATGGGCGGTGTGGAAAATGTAGTATTGACCCAGAATCAACTACCATCCCACACCCACAACCTCCTTGCTCAACAAGATGGTACACCAGAAGAATCTCCTGAAAATAATTTCCTGCTCGGCCTGACAGAGACAGAGGGACAACAGCCAGAGTTTAATATGTTTAAAGAAGGGGCAACAAACATCGTACAACTCCGTGAGGATATTGTCTCTGAAGAAGGTAAAAATCAGAGCCACAACAACATGCAACCCTATCTTGTAATCAACTATATTGTCTCCCTTGAAGGAGATTATCCAACCCCCGATTGATATAGATTAACCAGCATATTATCTCAATTGAATCTTTAATTCCTCCTTAATTCTCTCTTTTTTTATACAGGATGATATAGATCATGGAACCATATATTGGCGAGATCCGGCTCTTTGCTGGCGCTTTTGAACCAAAATTCTGGGCTTTTTGTAATGGACAACTGATACCCATTCAACAAAATCAAACGCTTTTTGCGCTTATAGGCACAACCTATGGTGGCGATGGTCGAAGAACATTTGCCCTACCAAACCTTCAATATCGCAT
>JBQGBW010000046.1:0-30339 GCA_052043475.1 Magnetococcales bacterium HHB-1 | reverse complement strand
AGATACAGCTTATTGTTACACAGATGGTTTGCCTTCTTACGCGGCCATTATTCCACCAGAACGCCATATTGTTGTCGAAAAAGGCAGCGGGAAAACCAGCCTGATTGAACGTTTAAACAATACAATCCGTCAAAGACTGGGACGCTTCACACGGAAAACGCTTTCTTTCTCTAAAAAAATTGAAAATCACATCGGTATAATTTGGATGTTTATCCATGACTACAATCGATCCTTACCAATATAGGACTACCCAATCCCCTTTATCGCTGAATTTCTCTTATTCGAGAAAGTATTGATCAAAACATTAAAAAAATGATCTAAAGAAACATGATGAGGCCGTCAATCATCCGGCTTGTTTATTATCATGGCGCATCCAAAAAAGAGATGCAACTTTTACGGTGGACTAGTCCTCTTTCCTTATTTTTTATATTAACTTACTCTAAAAAAGGACTAGTCTCTCTTACTGTATTGCCAACACCATAAGAAACATGATTCAATGTTTCTCACCAACCAGACATGTTTCTCTCTGCTAAATGCTAGATAGATCGCGCCTTTAGGTTTACTTTCTTTATTGACACACACCCTAAAGTTATTGAATGATCACTTTTTCAACCACAACTCAGAATGGAGTTTAGCTATGAAATCACCCATCTATATGGACGGTATCGGTGAAATCGGTTTCCAAGGCGGCATGGTTCGTATGAATCTTGTCAACCTCTCCGCCACACAAAAAGATGAGCAGGGCAACCCTACACTGGAGAGCAACCAGCAGGTTGTCACCTCACTGCGCGGTTTTCTGATCTCACTAAACTCCATGCAGGAGATGGCAGATAAACTTCTGGAAGCCGGCGTACTCAAAAAACGCGAAGAAGAAGCATAACTTTTTATATTGAATCGGCTAGCCCCTCTCTATTCTTTAGAGGGGCTTCCTATACAAAACTAAAAATAGATAAGAGGATGCCATGTTTTGTGTTCAGCTTACCGGTAAAATGAAAGAGACCGCTTCTCCACCGCTATTGAAGGTCTATGCTAAACAGCGAAAGGAGATGATGCAAACCTACAATCTGGAAGATATGGAACTGATGTTTAATGATCGCACGCTTCAGGTGCAGATTCTGTTCTTTATCGCTGAAGAGGTGCAGGTTGAACCCTTTGTTCAAGAACAACTGTTCCTTGCCTTAGGAGAAATGAATCAATTGATCGAAGAGGATAAACATGTCATCATCTCCCAGGTTACTGCATAAATCCTTGAATGATGGATGCCTATGAGCGTTCGCTGTTTTCGCTATCCCCTGCATGTTTTACTCTGTTGTATGACACTTTTCTCTCTGGTGGGGTGCTCAATCTATCCCGATATCCGTAGTATAAATAACACAACAAAAAAGAGACTTAAGCAAGTTAAAAAGCATCTTAAAGAGAATCAACAACAGACAGCGCCTAAAACATTGGCGGGTCTACTGCTGATGAGCTTTTCACGTAGCCCACAGGTTTTTCAAGCACTCAGTCGCCTTAAAGAGGATCAATGGACAGAAGCAAACCTCGCATTGCAGTGGTTTCCCTCCTTGAACCTCAATACACAATCAATCCAGCGCACCGATCATGCCGGTCGCATCGATTCTACCACCACACCCGATGAGAAGGTCAGCCATACCATTACACTCTCAGCCGATTTCAGTTTTACCAATCTCATTCTTAATCAGGGTAGGTTTCAGCGCTTAAATGCAGATAAGCGCATCCATAAAGAGCAGCTTCGCCAGGTTTATAATGCACTGGCGATCAATCTACTCAGCCACTATCTTTTTATTGTGGATGCTTCTCAAACAAGAAAACAGATTGCAGATCAACTTAAATTATTAGAATCAGGCCAAAAGAGTGCAAAAAAGCTGGAGCAGGATGAACTACAAGATCCGTTAACTGCACTACACTATCAAAAAATTCTACTCCATCAGGAAGAGACACTGCATCGCTTAGACCTTGCCATTGAACACGCTAGAGCAGAAATTTATGCCAATCTCTCCATGATGGACCGCGGCCTTCCACTCACCGTAGAGCCTATCTCTTCTGAAATCTTTATCCAACAGGTCACCACACTGGCTAAAAAACGGAATCGCGCCATTACTTTTGCCCTACAGCATCGTTCAGAACTTTTGCAAGGGGATTATGAACACTATAAAACAGAACTGGATCTCATTGAGGCGGCCTGGGCTTTTTTTCCTGAAATCTCTTTTGGTCCTGCGCTCAACTACTCCAGCCTGAAGAAGTTACAGTATCCCAGCTATGGTAGTGGTTCAATCTCTTTTGCATTGCCCATTCTACGTCTTTTTCAAACGCCCTATCTTCAGAAAGTCGCCAAAGAACGTCAACAACAAACCGCGTTGGATAATATCAATAAAAGTCTTGCCATTGTTGCGCAACTGGATCTACTGCGTATGGATCTCAAAGAGGCGAACCGTGAAGCCCATTATCGTGCCCGATTGAAAACGATTCACACACAGATTGTGCAGGTGAAAAGAGGGCGTTTTCTGCACTCCGAAGAAGAAAAACTAGAGCGCCTGCACGATCATAGTCAAGCGGTCAGTGCGCATATCGATCATCTCCATGCACAAGCCAGTCTCTTTCGTACGGCATTAACCTACCTTTATCATACCGGATACGACTTTTTCCCCCCAGAAATGCTGCAACAACTTCCCCCTTCACTGGCCAAAAAACAGCAAAAATGGCTCCCTGAGATTCACAAACACTTACAGACACTCTTAAATGGCGATTTTTTTTTGATCCCTGATATTATAAACTAAGCACATAAAAAAATGGCGCCAGTGACAATTCCTGTGTCACTGTTAAAAGAAATGTTTAATCTGACTGACTAAGCGTTGATACTGCATTTCGACAGATCCAGAATCTGTTTGATCTGATCCACCACACGCATCGGGTCTATGGGTTTCTCGATATATCCATTACAACCGGCGTTTAAAAGTCGCTCCCGATCCCCTGACATGGCAAATGAGGTCATGGCGATGATGGGCATGGGGGCGTTAATCTCAGCACTGCGCAGACGTCGAAGCACCTCGTATCCATCAATATCGGGAAGCTGGATATCCAGAATGATGAAATCCGGGTTCTGCTCTCGCACCATTTCTATGCCGGAAAAGCCATCATAAGCTTCCAATGTCTTGAAACCATTGGCTTCCAGGAGATCTTGGATTAACAACATATTGTCTGGATTGTCTTCAATGATCAACGCGCGTGTCATCCTCTTCATTCCCAGGTATCGCGTTACTCAGTATGTGAACTCAAATAAGGTCACATCATCTGCCTGATCTTTGCCGTTGCAAAACTGCACAAATGCATGGACAATCGATTGAAGAGATTCGTCCTGGTCAACAAGTCTGTCCAACAAGGGGTCCAGTCCTGCTTTTCCAAACATCAAACCCTGATCGTTGGTTTGCTCGAAAAGCCCGTCCGAATAGGCGAATAAACGATCACCCGGATGGATCTTCCACTGTTGTGGTTCAAGCTTGAAGCTGGACATAATACCGAACGGATAGCGCGTCGAGGGGAACTCGATCACTCTACGAGATTTTCTATACAATACGGCATCACACATGCTGGAGTTCCAGACGGTCAGAAGACCATCAGATGGATCGAATTCGATGCATATGGCAGCCATGAACATGAAGCGGGGCAGTGTCTCCAGCAACTGATCGTTAATGATCTTAATGAGGTCATGCATCTGGACATCATGTAAAGTGTTGTAATAGAAGATGTCTGAAACAAACAGACTGGCAACGGCCGCCATAGAACCGTGTCCGGTAAGGTCTCCAAAACAGATATGTTGAACTCCGTTCGGACGAAAGGCGGAAAGCAGAATATCTCCAGAGGCGATGCTCTTGGGCAACTCCAGGCTGCGCAGATTTGGTCCGTCAAAAAACGGAGATTTTTGCAGCTTGCGCATGTTTTTCTTAATTAACGCCGCTTTTAGCTCAAGCCCATTGATCTCATTGATCTTGGCATAGACTTTATTCGATACAACCCGTTCATACATGCTGTTCAATGTATCCAGTGAGGTCATGGGACAGGTGGGAATCTGTTCCGCCCCACGCGCGACGGCATCCAATAACCCATGGATTTCCATCAGAAGATCCTCAGGCTCCATGGGTTTTATCAGGAAGCGGGAAGCCCCCATCAGCAATCCTAGCTCACGCTCCTGTTCATCGCCATAGAATGCAGAGTAGAAAATGAAGGGAATATGTTGTTTCAACGGGTTGGTTTTGAGGGATCTGCAGAGGACATAGCCATCCATCTCTGGCATCAGGATATCGGAGATAATCAGATCGGGAGAGCTATTCTGGGTCAGTTCCAGTGCTTCCACACCATGTGATGCCTCCGTAACCTGGTGCCCGTTGGCTTCTAAGAGATCGGTCAGAAACAGTCTAATATCTTTTTCATCTTCCACAATCAGGATCTTCATTAAACCATATCCAAAATCTGTTTGATCTGATCAATCCCCCTGTATGGGATTGATGGATTTTTCGATGTAGCTGTCACATCCAGTGTCAAACAACTGTTTCTAATTTGTAACCAGATAGAAAAAGTAGAATAAAAAATATTCAGAAAGCCAGTTTACTTATAGATAAACTTAAAACCAAACTGGATTGAAATCAAGCCCGCATAAAATTCTCAGCCCTCTTTCTCATTTCTTTAAACACGGCTGTTTGACAAAGCGTATTATTGACGATTCACTCCAGGTTGTGTGGGATCTGCAGACGGAAGACGCTACCTTTACCAAGTATACTATCAAATAATATATCACCTTTCAGAAGTTCTGTAGAGATTTTTTTAGTCAGATAGAGTCCCAGGCCAGTTCCACCCGCTTTTATTTTGAGGTGGCTCTCTATCCTTTCAAATGGTTGGAACAACTTCTGGAAATCGTCACCAGCGATGCCGATGCCCGTATCACTGACGATGAAGGTAACGTTCTCTTCGAAAAGTTCAACCTCCAGGGTCACTCTCCCCTGTTCAGTATACTTCACACCATTGCTCAATAGATTCAGTAGACACTGGAGCAGTCGGGAGCGATCGGTGTGTAATAAAGCCTTTGGCATCTTTTCAAGATGTAGGGTCAATCCTTGACGGGTCGCGTCTGCGCGGACGGTGTCCAACGCCTCATTGACAAGTTCCTGCAGGGAAAAGCGACTGGGAACCACCTTGATCCGGCCCGCTTCGATTTTGGAGATATCGATGATGTCACTGATCAGGGTAAGCAGATGGCGACCAGCATGGTGCAGCCGCTCTGAATAATCGCGATGTTTGTTGCTTAATTTACCACCAATTCCACTGAGCATCATACCGGAGAAGCCGATGATAGAGTTGAGGGGGGTTCTCAATTCGTGGGACATGGAAGCGATGAACAGGGACTTGAGTTGGTCCACCTCCTGTAGCCTCTCGTTGGCCTGGCGCAGGCGTTCTTCGCTCTCCTTGATAGTCGTAATATCCTGAACGGTGCCAATGGAATAGAGGGGCTTGCTGCCTTCGAATTCCGAGCGACACTGTTCACGAACATATTTGATGCGCCCGTCCGGCATCAGCAGTCGGTGAACGATCGTATACGGAATCTTGTTAGCCAGGGAGTCCGTGTAGGCTTTATTCACAGCTTCGCGGTCCTCTGGGTGAATGGTATTTAAGAAAGCATCGTAAGAGGCATCGAAGTGTTCTGGATCAATCTCGAAAATGCGGAACACCTCTTTAGACCATGTGAGTTTATTGCGCACTAAATCCAACTCCCAATGGCCCAGATGGGCGAAGTCCTGGGACTCCTTAAGCCGCCGTTCGCTTTCACGAAGAAACCCCTCCAGTTTCTTCTGCGCAGTAACGTCATAGTTTACGCCGATCATGCGAACCGGTTTGCCATTCGCCCCACGTTGCACCATGGCACTGGCCTTGAGATGGTGGATAGAACGATCCGGCCATACGACCCTGAACTCGGTTTCGAAGGGCATTTCGCCCTTGAGGGCCAGGTCCACTTCCTGATTCGCTTGCTCGATATCATCCGGATGAACACCATCCTTCCAGGATTGGTAGGCGTTTACCGTATTCTCCTCAGAACGACCGTACAAAGCGTACATCCGCTGGTCCCATTCCAGGATATCATTGACCACATCCCAGTCCCAAATTCCAATATTGGCTGATCTTACGGCAATGGAAAGCCTATCGGTGAGTTGTTGGACAGCTTCCTCGGCGCTTTTTCGTTGGGAAATGTCTTCAACTACTGCAATGTGAAAATCTGGAGATGTATTCGGTGCCCAGAATGGAGAAATGGTGAGATTTACCCAAACCAGAGATCCATTTTTGCGCCAGTAACGCGTTTCCATGGTGAACTCACGAATTTCGCCCGTTTTGAGCCGCTCCATGTTGTCCAGATCTGGTTGAAGATCATCGGGATATGTGATCTGCTGGAAGCAAATATCGGTCATCTCTTCACTGGAATAGCCGACAATGTCACAAAAACGTTGATTGATCTGAACAAATTGCCCCGTGTTGCTGTCGATGATGGCCATGCCGACGGCAGCCTGTTCGAAAACCGTACGGAATCTTCGCTCGCTAACCCTCAACTCCCTGGTACGGCAGTCAACCAGTTCCTCCAGTTGCTCCCGGTATTTTTTCAGTTCCTGTTCAGTTTTGATACGTTCGGTCGCATCCCGGATGGTTCCTTCAATCCCGACGGATTGGCCATTTTGATCCAGCACGAGATGAACACTACAATCAACAGTAATTGCTTGGCCGTCTCGCTTGGTAAAATCTAATAGATACCCTTCGATGCGCTCTTCCCGGGATAGGTCGGTCAAAAACTTATCCCGTTGTTGGGCATCGGCGTAGATTTCAGTGCCGATATTTTTCCCAATCAATTGATCTGGGTTGTCATATCCTAATATTCTTGCCGCTGCAGGGTTAGCCGAATGGATGGTCCCATCTATGTGCGTATACAGATAGCCATCCTCAACAGATTCAAAGATGCGTCGATATTTTGCTTCGCTTTCCGCCAGTGCGGCTGTACGTTCCTGCACCTCCCTTTCCAAACGTATACCCACATTTGCCAGGTTCTGTCGTGAGCGGGCCAGTTCGAGATGGTTACCCACGCGCACCAGAACCTCCCCCGGTTCTAAGGGTTTGGTGATGTAGTCCACGCCGCCTGCTTCAAAAGCGCGAATCTTATCTCCTGGGGCTTCCAGGGCGCTAATAAAGATGATCGGGATGTCACAACAGTCAGGCCGCTGTTTTAGTTTGGTGCATACCTCGAACCCATCCATGCCAGGCATCCTGATGTCCAACAAGATAAGTTCTGGTGGTGAGTCCATGATCGCTTCTAAGGCCAATGGCCCGTTGATGGCTCCTCGAACGTTGTATCCCTGTTCACGAAGCAGACCGACCAGGAACTGAAGGCTATCAGGCGTATCATCCACAACCAGAAGGTTGCCAATAATCTCATGGTTTCCAGTTGCGTTCATCTCTGTTCCTTTTGGCTTCGGTTCAGTAACATCTGAATGCGATCAAATCGAAATGCTCGCGCGAGTTCAGTAAGTCCATCAGCCAGTTCTGGATTCGTCTTACGAACCGGTTCCAAGGCTTTTATGAAACGATCATCATCCAGGCTTCTCATGGCAGAACGCAGAGTATTCAAAATCTTGATGGGCAAAACATCCAAATCCCTGGCTGTCACTTTAACCGTCTTGGTTGCCAGCGTTTCAACGACCTCCGCATAACGGTAACGTACGTTCAAAAGCTCCGCCATGACTTCGAAGATCTGGGCTTCCCGATACGGCTTACGCATCATGGCGTCGCAGCCAGCAGAGAAAATTTTCGACTCCTGCTCCGTAAAGGCACTCGCGGTCAAAGCAACGATCTTCACTTCACGCCCACCCGGCAACGCACGGATCCTGGTCGTGGCCGCATAGCCATCCATCACCGGCATGCGCATGTCCATCCAGATGAAGTGGGGACACCACGCTTGAAAAACCGCCAAGGCTTCCTCACCGTTGATCGCCACGCGGACTTCTAGTCCAACCTGTTCCAAAATCTCCTTGAGCAACAACCCATTTTCCTGGTTGTCCTCGACGATAAGGATTCGCCATTCGGGCTGACCGGGGGAGAGTCCAACAACCACGTTATGCGCTATATCCGACGCAGTAATTTCCTTTTTTTCACAAGGATCAACCGGCACAGTAACACAGAAGGTTGCTCCTTTCTGGTCTGGAGTACTTTTAACGATAATCTCACCGCCCATGAGATCCACGAAGGAGCGGGAAATAGCCAATCCCAACCCGGTCCCTTTTTCATCCACGGACAAGGCGATACCATCCTGGCTGAAGGGCTGGAAAATCTCCACCTGTTTGTCTGGAGCGATTCCAGGTCCTGTATCCTCCACTTCCAGTTCAAGCGTTATGCCCCCGCCTCTTTTTCCTGCTCGGGCACGTAACACGACGCCGCCTTGGCTGGTAAACTTGACGGCGTTTCCCAACAGATTGATCAGGATCTGGCGCAACTTACCCAGATCGGCACTCACCCAGGCCGGCAGATTGGGATCAAGGTTCAGGATAAAGTTTAGTCTCTTGCCCTCCGCGCGAGAGCGGATCATGGCACCGATCTCCTCCAGGACATGGATCGGAGAGAAAGGCTTCGGTGTCAGTTCAATGTGCCCCGCCTCGATTTTAGAGAGATCAAGAACATCGTTGATCATTACCAATAGATGCTCGCCGCTGCGATTGATAATCTGAAGCTTATCCCGCTGGGCATCAGGAATGGTGGAGTCACGAACCATAAGTTGGGAAAAACCCAGAATGGCGTTCAAAGGTGTGCGCAACTCGTGGGACATGTTGGCAAGGAAAGTACTTTTGGCCTGATTTGCAACTTCCGCTGTCTCTCTTGCCTTTTCAGCTTCGTCTCTGGCAAGCAGCAAATCATGCGTGCGTGAATCCACCTCAGTTTCTAGATGTTGGCGATGGTTGTCCAATTCTCGAAGCTGGTGGAACACATCATCAGCCAGCTCTTTTACCACCTTCTCAATCGGCTGAAATTCGACATATCTGGTCGCATCCTGTGGAGACGCGTTGGGATGTTGACGATAGGACTCCGCTAATTGGGTAAATGAGTTCAAAGGTCCGCGAAAATGTTTACGGACGAACATGCGGGTTAGAAAGACGATACTGAGCACGGTCAAAAACCACACCGACAAAATGATCAAGAGTATGCGATCCAATGCCTCTTTCATGAGAGATCGGGAAAAATGGACTTCTACTTCTCCCATCGGTAAATTGTTGTAGTAAACCGCACGGGTTTCTACCACGACCGCCCCTACGGCCTGTTCTGCAGTCGAAAAAGCTTTGTGCTTTCGCTCGTCCCGAATTGTTATACTGATAACCAGATCATTTTGCAACACCGTTTGCGCCACACGAACCACGCTATCATGGTCATAAAACCACAATAAACGGCCAAGGGTTCCCTCAAGATATGACAGGGTCTCTTCCACATCGTCAGAAAAATTCCGCTCTAACTCGCCAGCTGTATAAATGTAAAAACTGGTGGCAACCGCGACCATAATCACTGTAACAGTTAACACCAACATCTTAACTAATCTGCGGCTCAATGAAATGGGTTTGTTTAATGTTGTTCTCACGACCGGTCACCACTTCTGCTACTATCCACTATATACTCATATGGTAGTGTCCAATGATATTAAAAATATGTTGGTTCAGCAAGAATCCGAACAAATGGCTTTTTTGTATAAACAACGAAACATGAGCAACGATCACAGATGTACAAAGCTTCAGACCTACACACCACCAAGGGTTGTTTCAACGTAGTCAAGATATTTCCCCATAGCGAGATTATGGGTTATACATGTACTTCTCATAAGACTTATCAACGTCAGCTAAAAAAGGATTTTCAAGCTTGAAAATCGTGCGTTTTGACAGGTTGACACGCGCAATACTTTCAGAATGATGTTTTTCCCAAAGTCTAATCAAAGAACCATCATTGTAAGCCATCATCAAACCCTCGGTGACTCTTTCAATGGCCTTTCTATTGGATTTATGGGTAAAAAAGTATCTTGGCATGGGATAAAAAATGGCCAAAGAGTCATCTAAATATAAATCGCCGCTGATTTTGAAGATATCGTACTCTCCCATCACTTCTCCAATGCCCCTTGCAAACAAGTCGATTCGACTGCTTGCCACCATCTTAAACAAACCTTCATAGTTATTTGCAACCACCACGTTGAAACCATTATGTTTCAGTAGGTCAACATCCAACCATCCTATGCCTTGACCAATAGTCAGTGTTTTAAGTTGTGCCAGTGTGGTTGACTTGTTTAGTTTGATTCGAGCCTTCGGTGAAACAAAAAAGACACGATATCCCACAATACCTCTAAGTATCGGAAAGGGTACGTAACCATATTCCTTCAGCTTTTGTGCCGTTACCGCTTCGTTAACCATGAAATTAGGGTAAAGATTCATCTTCACACTGGCCATGGAACGTGCAGCATTCATGGCAGGTGCAGCCACGAGCCGATAGGGGCCATATTTTCCAACTGTTTTATCCAATGCCAATACCAGCAACTCAATATGGTAGTCTTGGCGAGGATCATCCTCTGTTGCTCTGCTCAAATGTGTCATTATCATCTCTGCAACAGCAGTGTTTGAGTTGATAATAACGAGTAACAAAGAAGCAATAAGCAACCGTGAAACAGATTTATTTCTTACCTTCACATGAGCGTTTTTTGCCACCATTCTGATCCTTGAGAAATCACCGGATAGTTTCAGAGAGAAAAATTATCGCTTAACCTTTTATCGCATTTCAAAAGTCCATCATACTCTATAACCAATTTATATCAAACGCGTATCTATGGTGTCACGTTTTTTTGTTTTGGCAAAATGGAATGATCTAAAATCAGTGAGTTATTGCCTTCTTTTTTAGGTAACTCTCTGGTCGCTTTAAGTTGACGATAGAAACGATGATTCAGTGAGACAATTTTCTCAATGCCCCGCGCCTGCGCCTGTTTCATACGCTCTAAGCCCTGGGGACTGGTACGCTGATTCTCTAAAAGCGCAATACCAGAGTACCAGAGCGCAACCGGATGAAGGGGATTTTGTTGATAGAGCCAGTGGGATATGGTCGCCAACTGGCTATGCTCTCCTGTATCAACCAACCAGCGCAGATAGGGGGCCCACAGTGCCTGCTTGGCACCGGACATCTGATGATAAATTTTAAGGTGGGGCTCCCAGGTGGTCATATACACTTTCACAAAGGGATCAAGCTGTTGATTCTTACGTACCGATGCCAAAGCATGATGAAACAGCATCGTGGTTAATAGTAACTGCCGATTGGGAGACTGTTTAAGTCGCTGTTCTACAAGGCAGGTGATACCACGCAGACGATTCATCTGTTGGGCAAAGAAAATTTTCTGTCCAGGACTCCAGGCGATCTCTGGCTGTTGGTTTGCTAAAAGAATGATTGTACGGGATAAACTGGAGAAGCGCTGTTGTAAAAATCGATCACTTCTCTGAATATTCCAGAGCATGGTAGGACAGTTCTCTCCCTGGATCGCTTGGGTGGTCTGTTTTTCAAGCATCATGGGATGAAAGAGTGTTGTTTGCCAACTAAAGCGCCATAAAAGAAAGATCGTACAACACTGGATCAACACGGTAGTAAGAAAGAGCGCCCCTTTAAAGCGCCTGATTTTCTCATTCAAAGGCAGAAAAGGTTTATGCAAATCCGCCGCTCCCGCCCATGCAAGAGCAAAAAAGGGAATCCAGAGTGGTAAAAGAGGCCAGAGTATACCTGAGATCACCAGACCACTACAGCTCAACCAAAGAAGAATACGAAACCGTTGCAGAGACCAAAACAGAGGCGCAAACCAAAGCCCAAGAACCAGAAACAGTCCAATCCAGCCGCCTGCGCCCCACGCCTCAAGAAAAACATTTTGACTATGAAGCTCAATACGGTTTAACTGCTGCCACTGTGCTTCATCCCGCTTCCGCCAATCCCAGTTGATCTGCATGGCGGCGCGTTCAGGAAAAGTACCCCAGCCCTCACCAACAAAATGTTGGGTGATACGTTCGGAGAGCAGTGCGATATCATTTTTCCATAACTGCTGCCGCATGGTGGTATCTTTAGGCCACCAGCGCTGTTCTGTCTCAATACCATGGTAGAGTCCACCAGCAAAACAGAGCGGCCAGAGAATCACCACAACATGCCCCACCTTTGGCCAACGACGAAGCGGAAGTAACAGCAACCATAAAAGAATAAGAAGCAGAAAAACCAGCACACTCTCTAAGCGATAGTAGGAGACAACAATAATCACCGCAATAATTGGAATCAGGAGTGGACGCCAGCGGATGGTGCGAAACCGGGAACGAAAAAAGAGATAGAAGATCAGCAGGCCAAGAAAAAAAAGATAGAAGAGCGAGTCTGCAAAGAGGTAAGATGCCCAAGCGAGCTGAGAAAAGATTTTTCCACCGATCACCAGCAGGGCTAAACAGGCTAAAAACAACAATGCAACCGCTGGTAATGTATTACGGCCCCAATACCATTGCCGTGCATATAACATACCCGCTGTGAGCATGCTCCAATCAAGATACCAAACAACCCCCTCCCCCAGATAAAAGGAACCAAACCAGGTTTGATCGGGAAAAGGGTGAAAAGGCGAGGTGATCACGCTCCAGAGTGCAATTGCGAGAGGAAAAAGCACAAAAGGGTGCTGCATCACCTGGATAACGCGGGCTGTTTTACGTTGTCTCCAGAGCGCAAATGTCACCAAAGCAGAGAAACCATGCAGCATAATTACCAGATGCTCACCAAAATGGCTATACCCTTGATTCTCAGCCTGCAGGCCAATCCATGGAAAAACAGATATGGAGCCTGATAACCCAATAAAAAGCCACACTGAACCCTTAGGGGATTGGGTTAAAGAGGTGAGCAGTCTGGCCATATTGATTCTCTTAAATAAGCATGATTTAAGCGATTTGGTATCTTATGTTTCATCTATCGGTAAAAAGTTGATAATTCTTGAGCACGACAAATCCTTTGAGTACGATAAAAAGCGCACTTTTATAGAATCATCATATCTTTTCTTTTTATGAATGATTATATTCAATTAAGGTCTAATTGCTATCTTTATTTTTGTTGAGGCTCGATCATGATCACCTATCCGCCTGATGCCGTCCCACCACCAGAGGAGTCGCCTTCAGCTAAGCGTCCCACACCCCAGACGCCTGTTGTTGATCATCCTCCACCTGTGCAGCAACCACTTGTGCAGCAACCACTTGTATCTCAAAATACACCACCTGTATCTCAGCCTGTACCCGCGACAGATACGATCCCTACCGCACCACCCACCCCCAGTCAAGCACCCCGTCTGGCTACGCGAACCGCTACGGCAGATGTTGAAGGGTTCGATGTCAATCTTTTAGAGAATCTTCCACCACTGACCTTCTCTGAGGCCGCATGGATTGTTGGTATATCAGCAGAAGCCTTTCAGCGCTTTATGCAGATGAGTGGTCTACAGCCTGTGACGCTTGCCAATGGGCAGAAAAGAATCACCTTAGCCAGTCTGCTTAAGGCGGGATTTAATCTCTTGATGCAGCGGGAGTCCCAATTGGCGATGCTCAGAGTACAGTTCTCAGCCACACTGGAACGAGAACGTGATCTGGCGACAGCACTGCGTGAAAAAATTCATCTTCCCGATCCACTCCAGCCCAGGCAACCTGAGCCCGCTAAGCCCGCAGCAAAACCAACGCCTAAACCGGCACCAAAACCTGCGCCTGTCGCCCCAGCTAAACCGGTTGCAAAACCAACACCTGTGGAGATTCCTGCTCCGAAGAGCAAAAAAGCAGTAAAGAAATCAGGCAAAGGCGGTGGCGGTAAGGGACGTGGTAAAGGCGGTAAGGGAAAGAAAAAGAAAAGATAGCTTTAAGCGTGATCGCTCCACGCTTAAACAATCTCTCCCATCAGATCATACTCATAGGTTTCGGTAATACGCAGCATCACCAGATCACCCGCTTTGGCATGACCACGATTGATATAGGTGATGCCATCAATCTCATGCGCCTGATGTTGTGTGTGACCCACCAACAGATGTTCACTCTCCTGGGAGACACCATCGACCAACAGTGGAATGGTCTTACCTAAAAAGCGTTTTAACCGCTGCTGACTGATGCGTTGTTGTAGCGCCATCAATTCCTCCTGACGCTCTTCTGCAACCTCTTGAGATACTTTATCCGGCAGATGATAAGCTGCCGCCTGGGGTTCATCGGAGTAGACAAAGACGCCTAAATGATCAAACTGGATGGTCTCGATAAAATTTTTCAGATGTTGAAAATGGTGCTCAGTCTCTCCAGGAAAACCAACAATCATGGTGGTACGCAGTGTGGCGTGAGGAATCTTCTGACGAATCCTCTCAATCAGGCGATAGAGTGCCTCACTGCGTTCACTGCGACACATGCTTTTTAAAATATCGGAGTGGCTATGTTGCAGCGGGATATCAAAGTAGGGTAGAACCTTCTTTGATTGAGCAAATTGATCTAATAGCGCATCGGTAATCAAGGTGGGATAAAGATAGAGTAGACGAATCCAATTAAGATCTTCAACCTGCTCTAAAGCATTGAGTAGTGTGGCAAGATCAGTACGTCTCTCAAGATCACGACCATAAAGGGTGGTATCCTGTGCCACCAGATTGATCTCTTTCACCCCCTCTTGAGCAAGTTGTCTGGCCTCCTGCACAATATCGTCGATCGGGCGGGATTGGAAAGGACCGCGCAGTTGCGGTATAATACAAAAAGAGCATGGATTATTGCACCCCTCGGCAATTTTCAGATAAGCCATATGGGGCGGAGAGATGCGGGCACGGATCTCACTGGCATCGGCCAGATAGGATTTTTGCTGTGGTGTCTCTCTAGGAATCAGCGTGGTTTTGTTCTCTGCCAGAATCGGAATCACTTTAGGATATTGTGCCGTACCCAGAGCGACATCAATTTGCGGAAACTGAGTCTGCATTTTTTTACCATCCCGCTCAACGAGACAGCCCATAACCACCAGCTTTTTCTCAGGAAAACGTTTTTTAATCTCCGCCATCTCCTCCACAGCTTCCTGAGACTCCTCAACCGCCTCACGGATAAAACCGCAGGTATTCACCAGCAGGATATCAGCCTCTTCGGGATCGGCGGTGAATGTATAGCCTTGGGTAAGAAACTGGCCAAGTACAACTTCAGTATCGACCTGATTTTTGGGGCAGCCCAAAGAGATGACGCCCACTTTTTGTGGTGATTGTGGCATACGGATATCTATCGCCTAAATGATCGTAAAAACTGCTTTCAATATGAAGAGACCTAAAAATTAATTACGAAAGTTTACAAACTGTAATGGAAGATCAAGATTCTCGTCTTTAATGAGCGCGATCACCTGTTGCAGATCATCACGTTTTTTGCCGGTCACCCGTACCTGCTCACCTTGAATGGCCGCCTGTACACGTATTTTCTGCGACTTGATCTTTTTAACAATAGCGCGTGCACTCTCTCGATCCACACCCTGTCTTACGGTCACCAGTTGCCTTACCATATCCCCTGAAGCGGATTCAACGTTACCAAACTCCAACGATTTGATATCAATTTTACGACGGATCAATTTACTTTTGAGAACATCAATCACCTGTCTCAATTTATAATCATCATCGGAATGGATTGTAATTTCCGCCTCTTCGCGCTCCAGTTGACTGTTAGAGCCACGAAAGTCGTAGCGCGTCTGAATCTCTTTACGCGCTTGGTTGACTGCATTATCAACCTCTTGCAGATCTACTTCAGAAACAATATCAAAAGAGGGCATGGTTTAAGATTCCTCTGGGATGCATGAAATGTATGGATTAAACATTGCATTGTAACCTCTGCTCTCCATGCTGAAAAGTGCTCCTTTTGCGTTAAACGACTATAATGTCTGCTCCTTCGTTTTAATAAATCTTACATCGGGCCAATCTTTTGCCACATCATCGAGATGCCAAGCATTACGGGCTAAAAAAACCGGTGCCTCTTCATGATCGAATGCGATTGAATCGGGTATGGAATCTTGAAAGGATTTCATCATCTGTGGATCATCACACTCCACCCAGCGTGCGGTAAAGAGTGTGACACTCTCAAAGTGAACCGGTACATTATATTCCGTACGAATTCGGTCTGCTAACACCTCAAACTGAAGTGCACCCAATGCACCGATAATCCACTCATTGGTCATCTCTGCACGAAAAACCCGTGCAGCACCCTCCTCCCCTAACTGCACTAAGGTTTTACTTAAGTGTTTGGCTTTCATGGGGTCATCAGGCCGCACGCGGCGTAGAAGTTCTGGTGCAAAGCTTGGTACACCTGTGAAATGAAGATCTTCTCCCTCAGTAAGGGTATCGCCTACTCTTAAATTTCCATGATTTGGTATACCTAAAATATCTCCCGCCCAGGCTTCTTCTACCCGTTCTCGATCTTGGGCTAGGAACAGTAGGGGATTATGAATAGGAATCATTTTACCGGTACGACTGTGGCGCATTTTAAGGCCGCGTTTAAACTTGCCTGAACAAAGACGTAAGAAAGCGAGGCGATCCCGATGTTTGGGGTCCATATTGGCTTGAATTTTAAAGACAAAACCAGAGACCTTTTCCTCCTCTGGAGAGACCATGCGCTCTTTGGCTTTCTGTGGTTGCGGTGGGGGCGCATTTTCTGCGAGGCCACCTAAGAGTTCACGCACACCAAAATTATTGAGGGCACTGCCAAAAAAGACCGGGGTCATATGGCCTTCGAGGTAGGATTGACGTTTAAATGAGGGGCAGAGTTCCCGCACCATCTCTACTTCTTCACGTAATTGTGCCGCTTTATCTGGTGGGAGGAGTTCATCCAGTTTGGGATCATCCAAGCCCTGGCAGATCTCACCATCATCGGGTCGATCTTCGGTGCTTCTTTTAATCAGCATCAAGCGATCTTGGAAGATATCATAAGCGCCTAAGAATTCACGTCCCATACCGATTGGCCAACTGGCGGGTACAACATCTAGGGCGAGATCATTTTCGATCTCATCTAGGAGTGTGAAGGGGTCTTGGCCTTCGCGATCTAGTTTATTAATGAAAGTGATGATTGGGATGTCTCTGAGACGGCAGACTTCAAAGAGTTTACGGGTTTGGGTTTCGATGCCTTTGGCGACGTCTAAGACCATAATCGCGGAGTCTACGGCGGTGAGGGTGCGGTAGGTATCTTCACTGAAGTCTTGGTGACCAGGTGTATCTAAGAGATTGAAGGTATGGCCTTGGTAATCGAAGGTCATGACGGAGGCGGTAACGGAGATGCCGCGTTCTTGTTCGACTTTCATCCAGTCGGAGCGGGAGCGGCGTTGTTGGCCGCGTGCTTTGACCATGCCGGAGAGTTGGATGGCGCCGCCGAAGAGGAGGAGTTTTTCGGTGAGGGTGGTTTTGCCGGCGTCGGGGTGGGAGATGATGGCGAAGGTGCGGCGTTTGGTGATTTCTGGGGGGAGATTGGCGGAGTCCACGGAGTTACCTCGAAGATGATGATGGATGGATAAATGTTCATGCGGTGGGGTCTGGGGAGGTATGCAATACCTCCCCAGCCTAGGGGGTTTGGGGGAGCGGAGCGTCCCCCAAAAAATGCACCGAAGGTGCATTTTAATATAACATGGGTCACACGACCGTACACTTTAACTGGTATTTGAATTTAGCAATCAAACCATTTATCAGCAACCTACTCTGGCAATCAAACCGTTGAAAAACACGACGCCTTCGGCGTTAACTGGGGCTCTGCCCCAGACCCCGCCAGGGTTTCCAACCCTGGACCCGGAAAATGTACTGGCAAAATTTTATACTGACAATCAAACCATTGAAAGACACGACGCCTTCGGCGTTAACTGGGGCGCTGCCCCAGACCCCGCCAGGGGCTCTGCCCCTGGACCCCGCCAGGGTTTCCAACCCTGGACCCGGAAAAATTACAACCCCTCCAGGGCCCCCTCCGGGACCCCTAATCAAAACCCCTGGGGCCCCTGCTCCCCCTGATTCTGCGACGTCTCACGCAACCCAGACTCCCCCGTCTCAATATTCAACCAATAAATCCCCCCCCCACTCTCTAAATCACGCACCGTCGAATACAACACCGCATTAATCGCCCCCTGCCCCTGAATCTTCATCGCCTGCATCGCTAACATCGCCCCCGAACCAATCGCATAAGGCTGCTCACCAGATAACCCCTTCTTAAAAATACTCACATCTCTTCCCTCCAACATCCGCTTCTTAAAAAAACGAACCTCTCTACTCCCCCGATGCACCGCAAGAATTGCAGTATCCTCAGCCAAAACAGGCCACTCCGGCTCAGAATGACATAACCGATCCAGATCACCCGTTAAACCCGCACCACTCTGCTCTAAAAGAAGCTGCACCAACTCTAAAGAACCCGGCTCCTCACTGGTCACAGCAAAGACCCAATGACTTCTTTTAAGTTGAATCATCCTCCCCCCTTCAGAACGCAACATACGCTGAATACGCAACGAAGGCGGAATCACTTTCTCAACCGCTTTATCTGCGTACTCCTTTTCAGCCACAGCAAGCAGTGTATCGCTGGCAAAAATATTACGATAAAATACAGCAACAGACATTGAGCATCCCTATCTATAAAAAAAGCATCACTAAAGGGGAAATGTTAAGCCGGTTCCACCCAAACCGCAATAGCCTCCGGGATTTTTCGCCAGATATTGCTGATGATAGCTCTCAGCATAAAAAAATTCCGGGGCATCAAGAATCTCACTGGTGATCGTTCCTCCGTTGTGTTGATTAAGAATCGCCTGAAATTGCTGCAAACTCTCCTCAGCCAATGTTTTTTGTTGATCACCATAAACATAGATGCCTGAACGATATTGCGTACCCACATCATTACCCTGACGCATACCCTGGGTGGGATTATGGGACTCCCAGAAGGTTTTCAAAAGCTCAAAATAGCTGATTTTCTCAGGATCAAAGAGCAGCCACACCACCTCATTATGTCCGGTCTGTCCTGAACAAACCTCCTCATAGGTGGGATTGGGGGTATAACCAGCAGCATAGCCCACAGCGGTGGTATAAACCCCTTCTAATTGCCAGAAACGGCGTTCAGCACCCCAAAAACAGCCCAAACCAAACATCGCCTGTTGCAAAGATTCAATGGTTTTAGGCGCAAGATCCGTTTTTAATACAAAATGTTTTTCTGGAATCTTCATCGCCTCCACCCGACCGGGTAAGGCGTTCTCAGCCAGAGGCATGGTCACTTTTTTCTGCCAGATCATCAATGATCTCCTTTAATAGAGCCTGGATTACAATAATTTTTTATTCCCTTTATCGGATCGATGGGATTAAAATAGAGAAGCAAAAGCAACGCTTCTATGGATAAGATAATGGAAAAGATTATTCAGGGTAAATTAAAAGAGATCGAACAACAAGAGCAGGTTAAGATTCTCTATGCCTGTGAATCGGGAAGCCGCGCCTGGGGATTTGCTTCTCCAGATAGCGACTGGGATGTGCGCTTTATCTATCTTCGGCCTTTATCATGGTATCTGAGCATCGATCTGGAGAGAAAACGCGATGTGATTGAACTGCCAATCGAGAATGATCTGGATATCAATGGCTGGGATTTAAGAAAAGCACTGAAACTCTTTAGAAAATATAATCCCGCACTCCTAGAGTGGCTCAATACACCGATTATCTATCAGGAGGATGAGAATCTGCTTGAGCAGTTGCGTCAATTACAGAGGCTTTACTTCTCTCCTCGACCATTGTGGTATCACTATATACATATGGCCAGAGGCAATTTTCGTAGTTATCTGCATGGTGATCAAGTACGGCTGAAAAAATATCTCTATGTATTAAGGCCCCTTCTCGCAGTGAGATGGTTAGAGACCAAATCAAAGCCTGTACCCATCCCTTTTATTGATCTGGTTGATAAGATCATCGATCAAACAGAAGTTCGAGAGGCGATTGATCATCTGTTGCATATCAAGATGCAAGAAAAAGAGCAGGCTCTAGGCGCTAAAATCCCGATACTCAATCAATTTATTGAAAAAGAGCTGATGCGCCATGAGAAAGTACCTGAGCAGTTGCAGGCGGAATCTTTTCCTGTAGAACCACTCAATGCGCTGTTTCAAACGTATCTTCTCGATAATGCTTAAAATTAAGATAAGCATTACTGAATCAATCCGGTTCTTGATCTGCCAATTTTTCCTTTATTCGGCTTTGTTGCGCAAAGGGCATTTTTGATATAAAGCTTCTTACTCCAGACGCATTACGCCATAGCAGGGTAGCTTTTAGGCATTCCAAGGGATGTGAATTTGTTTAGGATTGCGCACTTTATTTTACCTCAACAAATCGGTTATCATCACGCCTTGCAGACAGGTGAGATCCAAAAGAAGTCTTAAATCGAAAGAATGCGTTTTCAGCCAGACTCCTTCGATGTTGCTCTGCTGCATCCATAAGAATATTCCTCCTCATTAAGAAGGATAAATTATATACCATCAGGCGGCAATTGCGCAACAAAGCCGCTAATTTTCTAAATTTTTAAAGCTGGCTAAGATCTTTATTTTGGTTTATTTGAGTTGCTGTGTCTAAATGGAGAAACGATTGCTCTGACTCTGTATTTCATTCAGTGGAAAATTGAATGAATTGTGATAATATTGTATGTAAGAATTCTTTGCCCAGCTTAAAATGCGATCAGATTATGATTGATTTAGATCATGGATCTAATATCTGACGGGCAAATATTTTTTTAAAACAAACAAATAAGAATATGGGGACTCTGATTTTATGAATAATTATCGCATACTTTTTATCTTTTTATTTATCGGAATGCTTGGCTGCACAACGTCAATTGAAAGCCAATTTCCAATTGATATACTTGCAGAATATGAAGAAAAATCTTCTACAGAACATGCATCAAAAGGCAGCTTTGATGCGTATATGAATAGTTATCGATCGCTCATGACCAAAGATTTTGGTTCTGCTGAGAAGCATCTAAAGCAAGTGCTTTCAGTGAATGAAGATGACATATTTGCCTTAAATAATCTTGCGATTGTTTATTATCAAACAAATCGAATTCCTTTGGCACAACCTCTTTTAGAGAAGTTATTAAAAATTTCTAAAAATCGTCGTAGCGGTTCTGAAGTGTATCAGACCGCTTTAGACAATTGGATGGCCTCGGATAAACATCGTCTATCCACGCTGACAATGAAACCTGATGTGGATAATGGACGTCAAGTCTATAAACAGCACTGCATCCGATGTCATAAACCCAATGCCTGGGGGAAAAAGGATGGAAGCAATCCTGAGCTTGCTGGGCAACATCTCTCTGTTCAAATCAAACAGCTTGCTGATATCCAAAATATGAACCGTGATAATCCAACCATGTATCCCTATGCCGTTCCAAAAAAGATTGGCGGCAAGCAAGCACTTGTTGATGTCTCCCATTATATTGCTACACTCCCCATGACACCAGATAATGGTATTGGGCCTGGAACAAACCTGGAAGCAGGAGAACGGATCTATAAAACGTATTGTGCCGTCTGTCATGGTAATCAAGGAGAAGGCGATGCAACGCGTCATTATCCCCGTATTGGTGGCCAACATTATAATTATCAAGTACGCCAAATGGAATGGATCCGGCTAGGTAAACGCAGAAGGGCGCATCCTCTAAAATATATTCAGTTGGAAAAACTGACACAAGAAGATATCCAGGCCGTCTCTGATTACGCTTCGCGTTTGCGTCCCATAAATCATGATGTCGCTACTAAAAACTGGCGCAATCCAGACTTTTTGGACTGGAAAGATCCTGATCTCAACAAAAAGAAACCTTGACAAGATTTTAAACACGCTTGAAGATGCTCTTTTTGCGTTCTTACAAAAAAACGTAGAATTAACAGTCTTATAAATCAAGCGTGAATTTAAAAATTTTGCCATGAAACTATTTTTTGCCTTTATGGGATGGTCTCTCATTGCACTCGCTCTAAGCGCAATGATCTGGGAGCTGTTTCGCTGGTATCAGCGTAAACAGCTCCACCAGCGTATGAAAGAGCAGCAATTGGCCACCATACGAGAGAAAATCGTTAAACAAAAAAAGCTTCTGATCAATTAAGATGTAAGCATCAATCTTGACTGTTGCAATCTTGGTATCCAAAACAATGATTATTCTTGCGACCATTTTTCTCTTTCTCCTCCCAGTTTCAGTGCAAGCCTCTAGTGGGCCAGAACTCAATCCGGCGCATATTGTTGGACCAGAAACTTGTAATGAGTGTCATAAAGGCGCTGTGTATATCTGGGAACATTCAAAACATGCACAATCTTTTGAACGATTGAAAAAAAGCCAGGATACATCAAAAATCATGGATGCCATGAAAGTGCGGCATGTTAACCGAGATCAAAAATGTATCCATTGCCACTTTACTCAAGCTTACGATAAACAAGGAAAGCTAAAAACACCTTATGGTGTCTCTTGTGAATCATGTCATAATCCAGCAAAAAATTGGGCAAAGGTGCATAACGATTTTGGTGGTAAAGATGTGAAAAAAGAACAGGAAACTGAATCACATCGAAAAGAACGCTGGCAAAAATCTTTAGCCGCCGGCATGATTTCCATTGAAAACTTTCATGGACTCGCCAGACGCTGCTATCAATGTCATCTTGGCCATAGTGAAAAGCTGATCAATCAAGGTGGGCATAAAGCGGGAGATCCCTTTGAACTCTTATCCTGGAGCCAGGGTGAACTCCGGCATACCGTATGGCATTCCAAAGGAAAGTTGAATGTTCAACCAACGCTTGAGAAACAAAGATTTATCTATGTTCTTGGTCAGTTGCTTGAACTTGAATTTTCTTTGCGCGCGCTTGCTCGTGCAACAGAGCCCGATGTTTATGCAGGAAGTATGGGAATGCGTACACGTGCAGCAGCAGCCAATGTTTTTCGTATTGGAAAATTACTGAAACTGCCTGAAATTAAGCGTATTCTAAGCAAAATTAAAACAGTGCGTTTACAACTCAATAATCAGAAAAATTTGTTATCCGCAGCAGAACATATCAAAAAGGAGATCGAGAGTTTTGTCACGCATAGAGCGAATACAGATTTTAGTGCATTGGATCAACTCCCCCTGGTACCACCACCGGAAAGATACAAAGGGAAAGCAATCCAACCTCTGAAAAAATAGAAAAAGCACGGTTAAGAGGTCTCTTGTGAGAAAAGTGAAACAGGAACCCGTCCGATGGCAGCATCCATTAAGCCACGCTATGGATGAAAAAACAGTTGATAAAATTCTTGATCATCGTGGGTTGCATCGTATTGTTGAAAATGAACACCGTTTCCCAAAACATCTTTCGTTACAATCCATTCTAAAATATGATACACGGATTGATCTGTTTGATGCGGGTAAAACGATTGCAACGTCTGGAAAAGATGGCCATTCCGCATATTTTATCCTGTCGGGGAGCGTACGTCTTAAAACAGGCGTAGTGACTTCTGAGAATCGTGAAAAAAAACACGATAGAACGCTTCTTTCTCATGTGAACTTTTTATACTCTAAATATCTTTTAGAACGCACAATACCAAAAGATGAGGAGGATAAACGTCCAAGCTTGCTCCTGAAAGAGGGGGAAATTTTTGGAGAAATCAGTGCACTCACGCCTGCGAATCGCCATTTTATAGCGATCGCTGAAGAGGAGACAAAAGTGCTCCGTATTCGCTGGCCAGGTTTACAGACGATTCGACGTTATGCGCCTTCATTTAAAAAATGGCTTGATCTCTGTAACCGTAAAAGGCTTGTTGCGCTCTTTTTTCTGGACTCCTCTCTTTTTCTTCAGATTCCTAATCCAGATTTACTCAACAAAATTATTGATGCAACAATTTATGAGTCTTATGGAAACTGGGACTGGCAAAATGATCTGAGTGAAGTGATTGCGCATGCTGAGCAAAATAGCGTAATCGAAGATGTTCAGATTATTCCTGAAAACGCGATTGCTGACCATCTTATTATTATGCTCACCGGCTACGGCCGTCTTTGTCAGACCATTCATCATGGACAGCGTTCTGTAGGATTTATTGGCCCAAAACGCATTTTTGCTCTCCCTGAAATTTCAATACCCGTAGAGTCGAATTACCCTTTTGAATTGCGTGCACTTGGATACGTTGAAATTTTAAAAATTCCTGCACATATTATCCGCCAATATCTTATTCCCTATCTACCAAAAGAGATGATTCCAACGCCATCAAACCGCTACCATGATGGTTTAAGAGAACTCTCTCATAATCGGTTGACAGGATTTATTGAGTTTATGATTGAGAATCATTTTGTCGTAGGCTCTTCTGTGGCCATCATTGATCTTGATCGATGTATACGATGCAAAACCTGTATCTCAGTCTGTCAAAAGGGCCATAAAGGCCATGCGCATATTGAACTCCAGGGGCGGATTTATAATCATCTGTTGATTGCACAATCCTGTCTTCACTGTACAGACTCAATTTGTATGGTCGATTGTCCTACGGGAGCAATCTATCGTACAGGAAAAGCGCAGCGAGTCACCATTTCGTCAGAGAATTGCATTGGCTGTGGACTTTGTGTACGTCGGTGTCCCTTTGGGCTCATTACACTCATTGAAAATGAGCATGCCTCAATTTTATCTCATCGATCAAAGTCAAAAGTGTGTGCATCCGATAAAATTGCAACCAAATGTGATCTTTGTATGGAAAAATCATCGTTACCGAGCTGTGTTCAACGTTGTCCTCAACATGCTTTGTATCGTGCCAACATGAATGATATGCGTGGTCTTTATCGATGGTTCGGTCTATGATAAAAACTTTGCAGCAGCATTCAAAAACGGTATTTATTGCAACCACTCTAACGATTATACCAATTATCTTCGATACACTATGGTTCGCAGATTGGCCGGTTGGCGGTGTCATGAGTGGTTGGTTCTTAGCGGCGATGCTATTTTATCTTGCTTCGCTCTCTGTGCCAATCACATTCTTTCCATTTAAGACTTTACAATCAAGCTATTATCTTGTAGAGAAACATATTATAATCGGTACAGCAAGTCTATTCCTGGCGATTTTCCATATCGGTACACTCTCTCTTGGCATCTTAGAGTTCATCATTATCTTCTTATTTATCTTGATCTCAATAACCGGTGCTTTGCATCTTTTTGTCTGTTTTCACATTCCCTCGACAATTGATTCTAACGTAGAGCAGACAATCATGGTACCAGGATCTGGCAAAAAAGAACGTTTGAATATAGCTATTTTGCATAATCTGAACATTCTTGTTCAATCTGTCCAAGCACCATTTGTTGTAGAGTATCTTCTGGATACCGTGATTGACACAATCTATATGTCGCAGACAAGCAGTAGGCATTTTATTGCAAAACATGCCAAAGCAATACGCCATTTGAATGATTTGGAACGCTATCTTAATCCTGAAGAAAAAAAGATTGTTAATCAGATCAGGATACTGATCGATCATAAGAAGGCGGAAGAACAGATTTTACAACAATATGATTCTCTTAATCGGTGGCGCCAACTCCACACACCAACAATTGTCTTGTTGCTCTTTCTTCTCATATTACATATTGTTTCTATCTATTTTTTCCGGATCTGGTAGATGGATAATACATATAAAGCGTCTTCTACCTCATCTGTGCCAAATCGTCATTGGGAATGCGGGCTTACTCAAACCGGTACCTGTTGTCATGAAGGGCCTTCTCGTTTTGGTTTCTGTTCTCAACAACACCGTTGTATTCCTACACGTACGCGACGAGGATGGCAAAGATGGTATTTATTGATCATCACCGCATTGGGCGTAGGTATAAGTCTAATCTTTTTGACGACACCCTATATGTTTGATTTTTTGGAACCTGGCACATTGATACCCGCCCATGCAACGTTAACCGTATGTCAGGATTGTCATGATTCAAAAATCTTTTCTCACTCCAAAAATAGAAAAAAACATTCTGGCTGTATAGCGTGTCATAAAATGGGAGATACACCTTTTTCTCCCCACGGAACAACCCAGATAGCGAACAAAAAACAGAGCAATATCAATATAGATAAGAAAAACAATCTGTCTCAACTGTTTCATTATGCTATTCAGTTAAAAACAATAATCTTTGGCAATCGATTCGATATACCAAGCTGTACCAGTTGCCATCAAGAGCATCGTGGAAAAAAATTCCTGCAGGGCGCGACCAATGCGCTTGTTTGTTCAAGTTGTCATAAGATCAAGATCTCTTCATTTGTAGAAGACCATCCTGAGTTTCAATCAGAAATATTTTTAAATGAAACCCCTCAAGCCATCCTATTTGACCATCGTTCTCATTATCGCCGCCATTTTGTCGATCCAAAATATCGTTCATATGCACAAACATGCCTTGATTGCCACACCATGGATGACCCCAGAACAACGGTGATGCAATCGATTGGATATGAGAAACAGTGTGGGCGTTGTCATTCTGCTGGTGGACGTGGTACAGGATCCTGGCAGGCAGAATCACTTGAACTCTTTACAATTCCATCCATTGATATTGAAAGTTTGGCGTTCAGCCAGTTTTCTCTGGGCTCATGGCCGCGTTTTGCTCACGACGAGATGTCACCACTCTCTCGTTTGTTGTTTAGTCAATATGCGGATTGGATAAAAGAGCAAGACGTTCTCAACCGTATCGATATGAGTGATCTCTCTCAAGCCTCTTTATCTCAGAAAAAAGCGGTTTATCGTTTTGGAAAAAATATAAAACTGTTTTTTCACCAATTGCAGCAACAAGGCCATGAAGTACTTTTCCAGCGTCTCTTTTCTGATCAGAAGAATCAACAAGAGCCTCTGAAGATAGAAGGTGCAGGTTGGGGAGGATTGTCACAGAGCATCGTCAATGAAGCGGTTAATCAATGGTTCCCTCTTTTGAATGAAGAGATAGACCATCTGCGTAAGGGAACAATGATACCTATGAAAAAAGAGACAAAAAAATCAAGCGTAACAGATGATAACAAAAAATATATTCCACCTTCGCCAAAAAAAGAGAAGACGGAATCTTTCATGGATCATGATCTTTTTCTTGGTGACAGTCTCTTTATGGGTGAACAAGAAGATCTCTTTGGCCAGAAGGCTTCTTTCTCTACGTCTCAGAATCAACAGGAAGAAAAAGAAGAGAAGAAAAAAGCCGCTTTTTGGAATACCCGTGGTGGCTGGTGGTGGGAAGGCACTTCGCTCTATTATCGCTCTACCGGCCATGCTGATCCATTTCTTCGTCGTTGGATCGAACAGATGGCGCAAATGCCTCAGGGAGAAGCTTCGTTTACACAATTAACCGATTCCAAAAAAGCGGGGCAATGTGCAAAATGCCATCGTCTTCAATATGGAAAAAAGATTCAATGGTCTTCACCTCTACACCAAACAGGTCGTTCACTCACACAATTTAAACATTATCCCCACTTGCTTGGCCATTCTGAAGAACAGCGATGTCATCAATGTCATCAATGGCGAAAAACGAAAGACGCTTCTGATCAAACGCTCTTTCATGGCTTTCTTTCAGTAGAAAAGAAAATATGTATTCAGTGTCATAAGGACACCTCTAGAGATAAGGGGTGCGCGCAGTGCCACCGTTATCATATCGTAAAATAGTGCGATGGAGATCTCTTTCAAAATGCCATTCCAGATAAATTAATCAGGCGCTAGAGTTGCTATATTGTCTATATAAATCATGAAATTAAAATGGAAACCAACACATTTAAGCCAATGCTCTGAATCGGACTGAAAAAAATTATCTAAAGATCACAGCACGTTTAAACAATGGCTCTCAATGCATCTAACAGTGTTTTCTCTCCTTCAATGCCTGATTGAGCTTGAGAAACCATGGCAAGTTGCTGGGTGAATGACATACGTCCTGGTAGATGCTGCGTTTGCTGATCTTCTGCACTGCTGTTGTTTTGATTCTGTCCAGGCGCTATGGTCTCAAGATTATTGTTCGTATTGTCTGTATCCTCTTCTTCTTGATCTGTTATAACCTCGATATCGTTACTGTTTTCTGATGAGGGTTGAAACTCTGTAGCGGACTGAATCGTACTATCCTGATTAGATATTGCGGCACGACTTTCTGCGGTATCGTTGTTTGTAAACGCGTTTGCTGTATCGATAACAGCTGTATTGTGATCTACGGTCGTATTGTCAGAAACCGTAGCGGCGATGTCTGGCGCTGTTACATTAGATACATCATGATCAAAGATGCGATTGATATTGATGCCTGCATTGGTCGTATCCGTCCAGGATGATATAGAGGATGTGCCAAGCACTTCATTGACGTTACTGTTCCCGCTAACAACATCACTGTTAAAAATCGTTGTGGCAGTCTGAAATATCGATTTAGAAGGATTATCGGACTGAGAGAAAGCGTGTGTGGCTTCGTAACGTTTTCCAACATCTTGTCCTTCTACAGTACTACCTAAAATCTCATGACCAACTTGTTGGTGCGCTGATTGTGTATTTTGGAACCCTGTCAACATGTCATTTTTCTGTGCATATTGTTCTGCAATAGCAATATCAATGTCATAGTAGAGTTCAAACTTGGCCGCAGAGTAATCCAGTTCAAAGGCGTGCTGTTTAGAAGCGCCTTGGTTATAATCGAAAGGATCAACGACGGTCGGCGATGTACGCAACATGAATGCGCTTGATGTTGACAATCCATGCAGATCAGTCGCGGTAATCGTAACAGTGGACTCTCCTATTGATGTGGGCTTACCAGAAAGCAGCCCCGTTGTTGCATCTAATGCCAAACCATCTGGAATGGTGTCACTGCTGTATGTCAGTACATCACCATGATCATTATCTTGAAAAAACTTTAATATATCATATGTATAATCAAAGTATGCCGTTGTCTGATCATTAGGAATAGAACCACTGGGATGATCATTGACAATGAGTTGCACATCATTGCCATCACCACGGATATAACTTACTTGGAGTGCGCGTTGGTTTATGGAGAGTGTGCTATTTTCTTTTTGGAATGCAAACGTATCATTAACGCTGTTAGAACTCTGTAAATCGATGATTGTCAGTTGATCCAGATCATTTGGCATGGCTGAAATCACGGGGTTAAGTGATGCACCTCCTAAGTCAACACTGTTGGTGATAATGACCTGATCATAGTTTACTCCAGCGGTATCCTGACCGTTTAGAGATGCTTCACCTGTAATCTCTACGGTAAAGGTTGATCCAGATTGCATTATCAGATCACGGATGGTGAGTACTCCGGGACTGTTTCCTGGATTGAGAAAACCACCAATAGTGACCGTTGCGTCAATCACTCCATTGCCACCAAGGGTTCCTCCTGTAGCGATCTGGATGCCACCTGTTGAGGTGAATTTACCATTGATGGCAACCAGACCACTGTTAACCAGGAGTGACTGGTTATGGCCTGTAAATGTACTGTCTCCTAAGAGGTCGAATTTGCTTTGACCGTTTTTAATCAGTTGGGCTCCATCTGCGCCTGTTAGGGTACCTGAGAAAGTAGAATCATTATTACCACTCAGTGTGAGTGTAAAGTGATCCAGGTTAACTGCACCACTCCCAGAGATTGCGTCTAATTCACCACTGCTGATTAATTGTAGCGTAGCATTGGAGGAGAGCGTAAGATGACCTTCAAGAGGGATAAGCGTGTCTAGATAAGTACGGCCATTTAAAAGATTGAGATCAATATTTTGGAGGTCACCGGTTATGGCCAGGATGGCCATACCCGTTTTAGTGATCTGACCGTTGCCAGAAACAGTACCAGAAAGCGTGATATTATGATCTGTCTGGAACGTGGTGTCACCATTGAGTTGAATATTGTTATCCAGACTATCATTATTCAATAATAGCGTCGTTTGGTTACCCAAAAGCAGTGTACCAGTACCTATACTGCTATCCGTAGCAATTTCAAGAGAACTGTTATCTGTGAGCGTTGTTGCTCCTGTATAGCCACTGTTATTGCCTGTGAGTGTAAGTGTTGTTGCGTTACTATTAATTGAGAGGTTACCATTGCCAGTCAAGAGTCTCCCGCAAAAAGTCTTGATTTAAGGAACGTGGTGCAGTGCCAGGATGATAGGGTTATGATATAGTTTTGCACTAAATATTAAATCATATCAAATGGATCTGGAATAATGTTTCGACCGATGGACCCACAGATCAGTATGGAGGAATCGCACTTTTGGATGCCAAAGAAGCACCAGGACGAGTTGGAACGGAGTTGGGCGCACATATTCCGTACGCAGGTTCTGGGGATAATTCCCGAAAGTCGAT
>JBQGBW010000045.1:0-30340 GCA_052043475.1 Magnetococcales bacterium HHB-1 | reverse complement strand
CCCTGCGCCATAATCGTCTTAAACAGTGTAAGGAGGGGGGCTGCGGTGTGATTAAGAAAACAGTCGGGATGATAACTTAATGCTTTGGTTCCAATGCGAAAGTTTTTGATGTGCACCAGCTTTAACAGAGGGGTGATATAAGCAGAGAGCGTGGCTGCATCCATAATCAGTGGATCGCCTCCTGTGAAGACCAGATCGGTCACCTGGGGTTGCGTCTTTAGATAACGCTGTAGGCGGGGGAGGTTGTCCAGGGTCAACTGGTGAACACGGTGGGGATTGTTAAGCTGTTCCCAGCGAAAACAGTAGGTGCAGAAACTAAAACAGCTTTGACCTTCATGGGGAAAAATGAGCACCGTTTCACGGTATTTATGTTGAACCCCTAAAAGCGCTTCTCCTTCAAACTGGGGAATATTGCGTATTTGATCTCCAGGGTCGGGATTAAAGGTCTTTTTAATCTGTTCATGTAACTGCGAAGAGGGACTTTTATCGTCTGCAATCAATGTTTTAAGATGGGCGAAAGCCTTTGATGAAAAAAGGCGTTCGTCAGGGAAAAGCAGACGAAAAATGGGATCATGGGGAACCGCATTCCAATCGATTCGATCCAATATGGTTTGTGTGACACGTAATGGTACAACGGCACTGGCCACGCGAATCTGCTCAATCAGTGCTGGGGATAACGCATAACGCTGAGAAAGCGTATCGAGGTCAGATCGAGTATAGTGAGAATGGCCCATGATTTTATAACCAATTACAGATGAAAAAATATGCTAGAAAAATTGTTGATTAATTTAATAAGAATTGGCAAAAGAGTAAATGACAAAAAAAACAGGCAAAAGAGATGTTGTCTTTGTAGGATCGCACAAAAAAAGTGCTCTGAACCATTTTCAGAGCACTTTTTTTATCGCACAGACGATAAAATCATATCACCGATGATTTTTTAAGATGACCCATGACGCGCCCATTTGGGATGCTCTGTCCAATCGATACCGTCATTAATTCGTCGTCGGAACGCTGACGCAGAACGAAAATAGGGCATCTTTTTTCCTGGCGTTTCAATCGACTCTTTTGTGATGGGGTGTGTTCCTTGCCAGGGGGGTGTTTGTTGTACGGCGAAGAGGCCGAATCCATCAATATCCACAGCCCGCCCTTTTTGAAGTTCATCGATAATGGTCTCTAAAAAGAGCTGGATTGAAGCGGCGGTCTCCTCACTGTTTTGAACGGAGGTCTTCTGTATCTGCTGCAGGATATCCTGTAAAGAGCGTGGTGAACGGTCTGGCTCCTGTTCTTTTGGCATTCCTTTCTCCTTTTTCGAGCGTATCGCACCACACATTACATGGATAACCGATCTCTTTATACACCAGGAGAACGGACTGTATACGTTGCTGCGGGACTATCACCGGTGAGTGAGGGGGTGGCCGCAGAGATGGGCACATTTAGTTCCAGTACTTCACATCCTTCTTGTCGCTCCAGGTTGACCCGAATACGCTGAGGATCAACTGGAAAATATTTACCCAACACATTAAAAATATCTCTTTGCAGTGCTTGCAGGTAGTCGGGTGCATTACGGTTGGCGCGTTCTAGAGCCACGATAATTTGCAACCGTTCTTTCGCCGTAGTGGCGGATTTTTTCCGGTAGCCCCGGAAATAATCCATAAAACTCATTGCTCACTTCCCAAAAAGACGTTTAAAAAATCCCCGTTTTTGACCGAGGAATCGAAACGGCAGATCTTTACCCAAAAATCGCATGACGGTATCACTATAGGCGAGTGCAGAGTCACATTTACTCTCCAGAATCACGGGGACACCGCTATTTGAAGCTTGCAATATCTGTTCCGACTCAGGAATGACACCAATCAGAGGGACGCCCAGGATCTCCTGAACATCTTCGACGCTCAACATCTCTCCTTTATTGACACGATCTGGATCGTAGCGGGTGACAAGGAGATGTTGCCGAATGGCTTCAGGCCCCTCTTTTGCGCGGTGTGTTTTTGAATCCAGAATACCTAAAATACGATCGGCATCACGAACGGAGGAGACCTCTGGATTGGTGACAATAAAGGCTTCATCCGCGAAGTACATCGCCATGAGTGCGCCTTTTTCGATTCCCGCGGGAGAGTCACAGATCACATAGTCGAAGCTTTCACGGAGTTCGGAGATCACCCTTTCGACCCCCTCCATGGAGAGTGCCTCTTTATCCCGTGTCTGTGAAGCGGCAAGAATAGCCAATCCATTGACGCGCTTATCTTTAATTAAAGCCTGAGTGAGGGTTGCATCGTGGTTGATGACATTGATAAAGTCATAGACCACCCGCCGTTCACATCCCATAATCAGATCAAGGTTACGCAGTCCGACATCGAAATCAATGACAACGGTCTTAAAGCCGTTTAATGCCAGACCAGCACCCAGACTTGCACTGGTTGTGGTTTTACCTACGCCCCCTTTTCCAGAGGTTACAACAATGACCTTTGACAACTGGACCGCTCCACTTATCTCAAAACAAACATCTCTCGATCCTTTATTAAAGAATCGAAACCAGATTTAAATCGATAAAGATTATATAAATTATACCTCTATATACAATCTTTATAATAAAGAGAGTGCTGCGACATACCTGCGCTTATTTTTAATCAAATTGTAAGCACAGTGCTTAAAAACAGTCTCCTTAGACAAGATCCTAAAGATAGCATGCTACCGTTCAGATCAAGGTTACATCCGCTTGTGAAGCGGCTTTACCCCCCATACTTTGACAATGAACAGGGGGGTTCGTCAAATAAAAAAAGGCGTCATCCCCATAATTTTTTGAAATAGACGCCATAACCGAGCCATTGATTGAGAAAAAGCCTGGAGCAAATGACCTGTTTTTGTCACAGAGAGGTCTATCTAAAGCACCAGTGGCATAATATTTAAACGGTCTTCCTCTAGGAATATCTGTGCAGGTTTGCCTAAAAAAGCATCAGGAAGATACTCATTGACTTGATAGATGCCAGCAATTGCAATCAGTTCTGCTTCTAAGGCCATGCAAAAAATGCGTGATTTACGGTTGCCCCGTGCGCCGGCTAAGGCGCGGCCACGCAGTGCACCATAGATATAGATGTTGCCATCCGCCAGCACTTCGCCGCCCACATTTACCCCCACCAGCGAGACCAGATCACGATTTTGTGCATAGTGTTTCTGTCCACCACGCACCTGCATATTGATCATCATGGGCTCAGGTGGGATATCCAAGTTGAGTTCTTCATCGCGATTTGTATTGGTACTTTTTTTAATCACGCCCAATCCCGCATCGATTGCAGACTGCTCCAGTTTGGTGTGGGCATGCTGTACGCCAGCGGGCACCAGGCGAAACCGGCGTAAAATTTGAATCAGTTCTTGCCAATCCAGCGTCACATCTTCTTTTAAGGCGCTCACATCCAGCATGATCGGTGCATCCTGGAAGAAGTCGTTTGCACGGGCCATTTTGATTGTTAACTGGGCCTGAAGACGATTCAGATTGGGCTCCAAGATTTTTAATACCGTCATCGGGAACGATGTCCCCTTGATTTCAAAGGCCTCTGACATGGCTCGTCACTTATCATACTTTAAAGATTGAAATACAATATCACAGATATAAATAAAAAAAAGAGATATCCGCGCTTTTAAGATAGCCATGCGTTTTATGGTAACGTCAAGTTGAAAACCATTTTTTTGCGCAATTTTATCAAATCAAGCGCTTTGATCTTTCTCTATAATAAACCAATTCGCCGCTTGACGCCCCCCCCAAAATTCTGCACAATCATTTAAATCTTAATGTTTCTTTTTCTCAACTTAAACAAAGCTGCTCGATTCAATCTTTGTATCAAGATCGACCTTCAATTCCATAAAAGAAGAACCCTCTATGCCTAACAAAAAAGTAACTTCATCACATGACCAACGTCAGTGGAACCGCTTTGGTTATGCAACAAAGGTTCAGTTGACGCTGGATAATCAGCGGATGATTGAAGGCACCTCCTCAGATATCAGTCTCTCTGGACTTTTCTTAGAGTTGCAATCCGTGCCCAATCACATCAGAGAGGATGATCGCGGCGAGGTGGTTATCACACTGCCGAATCAAGCCCCAGAAACATTCTCCTGCTGTGTGATTCGGGTGACAAAGCGAGGTTTGGCGCTTCACCTCTATGATACCAAGCGGGCCAATTTTGGTTTAGGGGTGGTGCAACAGATCTTTGGTGACCTTAAGCAGGCGCATACCGAACAAAAAGCCTCTTCCCGGAGAAAACGTCGATGATAAAATCCGTGTTTACTAACAGTGACATTTTATCTTAAAAATTGAGTTGTTACTGCACAACGTTCTATTGATCTTAAGAGACGGTTTCAGAAGAATATTATTATCAAATGTATTTTGATTGATGGTTTTGCTCTTAAACTTTGTTCTTAATATGTTTAAATGGGCTTATTTTGTCGCGAGTTCTACTGGTATTTATCCTTAACGATGATATTGAGATTCTTAATAAACAGAGGAAACACTTTTAATACGCGTTTCGACTGAGTTTTAGAGCGTTGAACAGCCTTTTTATCTCTTACTGCGCATCAAAAGTATCCACGCGCTGGCCTTTCATGGTTTTTCTGACATTATAATCCATGCGCCTTTGGGCGAAGAACTGGGTATCTTTATCCGCCTGGGTGACCGCCTGGTTGATCTTCTCATGATCTTCACCATTGATCACCTGTTTTAATGTGGTGATCACAGCTTCCACTTTGGAAGTTTCTTCTTCATTGAGTAGATGGCCATCACTCTTTAAAGCGGCTGTAATGGCATGGATTACGCGCTCAGCATCCACACGGGCTTCGTTGAGCCAGCGGTTTTTGATATCTGACTCACCATGCTCTAAGGCATCCCGCAGCATGGTCTCAATCTCTTCATCACTGAGACCATAAGAGGGCTTAACGGTGACGGTCTGCTCGACTTTGGTGGTCTGCTCCTGGGCGGTGACGGTGAGCAAACCATCGGCATCCACTTGGAAAGTGACTTGGATGCGTGCAGCACCGGCGGTCATCGGTGGAATACCGCGCAACTCAAACCTGGCCAGAGAGCGGCATTGATCCACCAACTCGCGCTCTCCTTGCAGTACATGAATGGCCATGGCGGTCTGGCCATCTTTGAAGGTGGTGAACTCCTGGGCGCGGGCTGTGGGAATTGGGCTGTTGCGGGGGATCACCTTCTCCATCAATCCTCCCATGGTCTCCAGTCCTAAGGAGAGGGGGGTGACATCTAAGAGCAGAAGATCGGATTCACTGTTACCCGCTAAAAGATCCGCCTGGTGGGCGGCACCCAATGCAACCACTTGATCTGGATCTAGATCGGCAAGAGGCTCACAGCCAAAGAGTTCCTGCACAAATTGACGCACGTAGGGTACACGGGTGGATCCACCAACCAGAACAACCCCTTTAAGATCTTCTTTGTTAATTCCAGCATCTTTCATCGCGCGGCGGCAGGGGAGACCGGTTTTTCTGACCAGGGGTTTGATCCTACTTTCAAAGAGTTGACGACTGACCTCAATGGTGTGATCATCAATCATCACTTGCGTGATCTCTTGATTACTGAGTTTCTCTTTGCAGGCGCGGGCGGCCTGACGGCAGCGTTGCAGTTGTGCGGCGGAAGGGGTGGATAGACCCATCTCTTGAAGGAGATAGTCCATCAGCGCACGATCAAAATCATCGCCCCCTAAAGCGGAATCGCCGCCGGTGGACATCACCTGAAAAACACCATCGGTGAGCTTAAGGATGGAGATGTCGAAGGTTCCCCCGCCAAGATCATAGATTGCATACATGCCTTCGCGTGCCTTCTCTAAGCCATAGGCTAAAGCGGCGGCGGTGGGCTCATTGACTAAGCGAAGAACCTCTAATCCTGCAAGGCGACCGGCATCTTTGGTGGCGTGGCGTTGGGCATCATCAAAGTAGGCGGGCACGGTAATCACCACACCAGAGAGGCTTCCTCCTAAAGCTTCTTCAGCGGATGCTTTAAGGGCTTTAAGAATTTCGGCGGATACTTCCACTGGAGAGACGGTTAGATCATCCATGCGGATACGGACCATGCCTTGATCCCCCTCCAGGGTGTAGGGGAGTTGGCCTTCCTGGTTATGGATATCTTCTGCACTTCGGCCCATAAACCGTTTGACTGAATGCAGGGTGCGTTCTGGGTGGGAGATCGCTCTCTTTTTGGCCTCTTCTCCAACGAGAATCTCCCCTTTTTGGCCATAATGAACGACGGAAGCGGTGGCCGCATTCCCTTGAGAGTTAGGAATTGCCGCCGGCGTGCCATCACGGGTGATCGCTGCAATAAGGGAGTAGGTTGTACCTAAGTCGATTCCTGCAACCCGTTGGCGACGCTGTGCGCTCTCTTCATGGGGTTTGAGGGATTGTCCGGGTTCGGCAATATCGAGTAAGACGTCCATAAAGGGGGCTGCTCCATTTAAAGGATTGGCACACGCTTAAATCCAGAAAAAACAGTCAACGATTTAAAAAGATCATTGATCGATCATTGAAGATTATGATTATAGATGGCGCATAAAATGCACTCAAGGTTTCTGCTTCTTTTTCTTATCTTTGGGCGGCTCAAGTTTGCTAACAACCCAGCGCCCCTCCTGCTGTTCTAAGGTGAACTCATTTTTCCAGGCATCACAGAATATTTTGGCTTTATGGTTGGTTTGAAGCTCAACGCGCTGCATATCTGTGCACTGATGCCCCTGTTGTTTGATTAACCCCTTAAAATAGGTCATCAATCCTACAGTCAATCCTATAGGCTCTTCTTTTGCCGCTTGGCTATAGCTTGGCAATAACAGCATGATAAAAAGTATACATGAAAATCGTCGCCCATTTCTTTTTTTCTGATTCATCATTGCACACTCCATACTAAGAGTAGAAAACATCAAACTTTACATTCTACAACTTAAAAAAAAGCAAACAGAGTGCCATATCGATTAATATTGTTGACATTGAGGACAGAAATAGCTTGCTCTTCCACCCCAGCGCACCCGCTCGATGGGATGACCACAACGGTTACAGGACTTTTGGTGACGACCATAAACATTGAGTTTCTGTTTAAAATAGCCGGGTTTACCCTCACTGGTGAGAAAATCACGCAGTGTTGTGCCGCCTGCTAAAATAGCCTCTTTAAGTGTGGCTTGAATGGCGTGAATCAGGCGGATAATTTCTTCTTTTTGGAGTTGCTTACCTGGGATTTGTGGATGAATACCGGCACGAAAGAGCGCCTCTGAGGCGTAAATATTGCCTACCCCCACCACCACACGGCTATCCATGATAATATCTTTTATCTTGCGTTTTGTCAGAAAAGGCTGAATGTTATGGTATGAGAATTGGGCATCAAAGGGTTCAGGGCCAAGATTTTTAATCAGTGGATGGTGATTAATGGCTTTACCAGGATGCCAGAGTACGGCACCAAAGCGACGTGGGTCGTTGTAGCGCAGGATAAGGTTCTCTTTGCTGTTTATATCCTGAAATGTCCATGAGATATGATCATGTTTCTGCCAGGGTGCTAAGGAGTTACTCTCTTGCCGCACCGTACCTGACATGCCAAAGTGCAGAATCATCCACCCTTTTGAGAAAGAGAACAGCAGATATTTACCCCTTCTTGTAATCTGTAACAGGGTATCGCCTTGAATATGATCTTGTAATTGACAGACAGGCACCGGATGGCGCAACTTGGTCTGTCGTACCTCCAGGTTGATCACCTTTTTATTGAGCAGTGCCGGTTTTAAACCCTGGCCAATGGTTTCGACTTCGGGCAATTCTGGCATCAGGCTTGATAGCCGGGGATTTTACTTAGATCCACTTCATCGATCTGTTGCGGATCAAGATACTGTTCTGCATAGTCGAGGAATATTTTCTTATCGAGAAAGATCTTAAAGAGGTCTGGATCGATATGTTGATCCTTTTTCATGAAGCCAAGAATCTTCAATGCCTGAGAGATGGTTTTACCTTTTTTATAGGGGCGGTCACGGGCGGTTAGCGCTTCGAAAACATCGGCAATGGCGAGAATTCTTGCGCCAATGGACATCTCCTCTTTTATAAGACCATTGGGATAACCGGTGCCATCCAGTTTTTCGTGGTGTGCGCCCGCCAGTTCAGGAACTCTTTGCAGGTTTTTAGGGAAGGGAAGTTGCTCTAACATCTTAATGGTCGCAGAGACATGGGAGTTAATCACTTCACGCTCTTCTTCGGTGAGGGTTCCCTTGCGAATCTTTAAGTTAAAGATCTCATTCTCTGTCAGGATGGACTCCTTCTCTCCTGAAGCGTTGCGCCACTGATACTGGGCAATTTTCTCAATGCGGGCGATTTTATCGTCGGACATAAATTCGCCCCCCACATTGGCTCTCTCTAAGAAGTCGAGATCCTGATTGATCTGATCAAGTTTCTGTGTCTGTTCCTGGTTTAGTTGATCGATCTGATCGGGTTGATTATTCTCGATTGCAGCGACTTTTTTCTGAAGGTAGTCAATTTCCACCTCTCTCTTTAGCACTTCAAAGCGCATTTTAACCAGTTCGATGCGATCAAAGATGGTCTCTAATTTGGTGGCTTTATCCACAACATATTCAGGGGTGGTCACCTTACCGCAGTCATGTAGCCAGGCCGCGATCTTTAACTCATACATCTCTTCTTCGTTGAGATAAAAATCTTTCAATTCGCCAACATCGCTATCCATCGCAGCTTGGGCGAGCATTTCTGTGATCACTGGAACGCGATGGCAGTGGCCACCGGTGTAGGGGGATTTTTCGTCGATTGCAGACGCAATAACGCGGATAAAGGCTTCAAACAGTTCTCTTAGGTTAGTAATCAGGCGTTGATTGGTCATGGAGATCGCGGCCTGAGAAGCCAGGGATTCTGCGAGGCTTTGATCCTCTTCCGAGAAGGGTTTAATCCGCCCTGTAAAGGGATCTTTGGCGTTAATCAGTTGGAGAACGCCGATGGTGAGATTTTCGTGGTTTTTAAGCGGAACGGTGAGAAATGATTGTGAGCGGTAACCGGTGCTCTGATCAAATTTTCGTGTACCAGAGAAGTCAAACCCTTTGGCTTTATAGGCATCAGGAATATTAACGGTGGTCTCTTTTAGGGCGGCGTAGGCGGCAACCATATGCAGATTGGGGCTGCCTTCGTTATAGAGGGGCAGTTCAGGAAAGTTGATCGGCTCTCCGGTGGTTCCGCCTTTGGCAATATTGAGCGAGTCGGTACGGATGATCTCAAATTTGAGTGTTTTCTGTTCCGTAACGCTATAGAGTGTTCCCGCATCGGCATAGGTGAGCTCTTTGGCACCCATAAGGATGGTTTCCATCAGAGATGCGGGATCTTTTTCAGTGGAGAGTGCGATACCGATTTTGTTGAGCTTTTCGATACGGGTAAAAAACTCGTCTACTGTACGTTGTTTAGATACCGTCGTTGAAATGGCATCCTCTTTTTCGTGCAGAGGGTGTTCCGTACTGGTATCTGCGGGTTGCTGATGATTTGATGTTTCCACACCCATTATGTACCCTTCTCAAATAAAAAGCGTCTGTGTAAATGGAAGAGCCCTTTAAATAGCCATACAGAAAGCTTTGTTGGATGATAAAAGAGCATAAACTCCGCAAGTATACTACCATTATCTTGTTGGCGGCAAGTCAAGCTGGTCTGTTTTTGGATCGATTATTTCTGAATGGTTGCGAAGCACGTCATGGAAAGGTCTTATGTTTTTAAGCGGAAGAGGGTATTTTACATGGCGATTGTTTCTGGATTTCATGGCGCATTCTGGCCCATTTCTTTAGCTGCATTTTTCTATGATTATCAGTAAATTAGACGGCAGGGATTGTTGCCTTCACGCAGTCGCTCTTTGGCATCTTTGTAGAGCAGGATCGGGGTCTGCTCTGAGGCGATATACTGCATATATTGATCCATATGAGGGTTTCGATCCAGATTTTTATCATGGGTATGAAAATGGGCGAGGCGCATTTTATTGATATAACGGGCGAAAGAGTTGTCTGTTGGTCCGAACCCTTTATCATAGACGGCATGGCCGACAATTTCGCGAAGGCGTCCAGCGGAACTGTAGCGACTTTCCGGGTCTTCATCCATGAGGGTCATGATAATCTCAGAGAGGGTGCTATTGAATCCGCGCACCATTTTATGGGGAGGAACCAGGGGCGCTTCATGCAGACGCATCAGATCATCACGGATCTCAGTCATCGATTTTTTCTGAATATCCTTAATGGCATTGGGGCAGATTCCCGTGGACATCTCATACATGATCACCCCCAGACTATAGAGGTCAGAGGATTCATTGACCTTACCACCAATGACCATCTCAGGACTCATGTAGGAGGGTTTGCCAACCAGGCTGTAATGATCGGAGAAGAGATCATCCATACTGGCGGCCACACCAAAATCGGAGAGCTTGATCAATCCTAAAGAGGCGTGGATTAAGATGTTACCAGGGGAGAGATCCAGGTGTACAATGCCGCGGTGGCCGGTGGAGAAGTTAAAGGTGTGGGCAAAATCAAGGGCGTTGGCGATGCGAAAGACAATAAAACCACAGATCTCCCAGGGCAGTGTGATCGCATTACCGCGCAGCACATTTTTTCTATCCATATTGTGGAGTGCCATTAACCCTTTCAGGTCAAAACCATCAATATACTCCATGACAAAAAAGAGATCGGAGATCTGGGCATATTGATCCAGAAGAAAATCGGCACCACGAAAGCCGACAATGTTGGGATGACCATTGAGTTCAGAGATAATGGCGGTCTCTTTGATAAAGTGGCTCTGAATGGCCTGGGTGGAGTAGGTATGGGCGCCCTGTTGCAAGAGATTCTTTTTTACTCTTTTTAATGCGACGGTTTCACTGGTGCCTAGATGGGTGCGTAGAATCGCCTTATAAACCTCACCCATGCCTCCTGTGCCGATACGCTCCTGTAGAATATAGCTTAATGAGGAGCGGATGGCATTCACCATCTGGCCATCTTCCTGCGCCATTTCGATCCAACCAGGTGCGGTATCCTGGGTGTGGGGCAGCATGGTCTCTACACTGAAGGCTTCATCCATGGTTTTTGCGGTTTTTTGTGGTGGCAGGGGAGATGCCTCCTCCTCCTGACTGGCTTCATCAATAACCGTAATCTCGTTCTCTTCAGTATGATTGGATGAGGACATGGTTATGCTCTTGGTTTTGTGGTTTGATAAGGGGCTGATTTTTCTTTTTCTTAAAGGCTTTGTCTGGTTCTGCCTGGGGCTTATACGGTTGATCTTGAAAGGAGATCTTTGTTGGGGGACCGATTGCCAGTCTCCTGTAATCTGGTTTTTTTGGGGGGGATTGGTTGCGGTGGGTTGCTCCTTTGCGATCGTCTGAGGATGGTTTTTTTTAAGAACGATAGCGAAGCCAAGAACGCCTCCTAAGATAAACAGTATCCATGGGTTATCCCATTGCCAGGAGAAAAGGGGCACCATCGCAGTGATCCTTCAAGAGTAACCCTCTTTTTTGGGTTGTTAAAAGAAAAAAGAGGATATCCACCATATCCTCTTTTTTTATCGGTCCATTGCAGCCCATTGATGAATGATCAGGTATAATTTCCCAGCACAACCCCCATGGAGAGATATTTTTCATAGCGCTCCTTTGCGAGTGTTTCTGGAGATTTTTGCGAGAGTTCGGCAAGATGTTTCGCCAGATGATCCCGGAGTAGCTTTGAAGCGGCTTGAGGGTTGCGGTGTGCGCCGCCCACCGGTTCTGGGATGATATCATCAATGACGCGCAGTTCAAGAATGTTGTGGGCGGTCAATCGCATGGCTTCGGCGGCAAGTTCCGCTTTGCTGGAATCTTTCCAGAGGATTGAGGCACACCCTTCAGGAGAGATCACCGAGTAGATGGCATGTTCCATCATCAATACACGGTTACCCACACCAATGGCTAATGCGCCGCCTGAGCCCCCTTCACCAATGACTACACAGATGACCGGCACAGTGAGGGTGATCATCTCTTTTAAATTTCTCGCAATCGCTTCGGCCTGGCCGCGCTCCTCAGCACCTTTTCCAGGATAGGCGCCAGGGGTATCAATCAGGCAGATGATTGGTAGATGAAACTTTTCAGCCAGTTTCATCAGGCGCAACGCCTTGCGATACCCTTCAGGGCGGGGCATGCCAAAATTACGAAAGACCTTCTCTCTTGTGCCGTGGCCCTTCTCCTGACCGATTACCATCACATCAATACCATTGAGGGTAGCTGTGCCACCGATCAGGGCTTTATCATCCCCATAGGCGCGATCACCATGCAACTCATAGAAATCGGCAAAAACGGTCTCTAGATAATCGCTGGTATAGGGGCGATCTGGATGACGTGAGAGTTGTGCTTTTTGCCATGGGGTGAGTTTGGCAAAAATTTTCTTGGTCATCTTCACCATCTCTTCTTCCAGACGGGAGACCTCAGCGGCAATATTGATATCCGCATTGTCTGAGAAGTGACGCAGTTCATCCAGTTTGGCAATCAGTTCACCAATGGGGCGTTCAAACTCTAAAAAAGTGCGTGAGGAGGACAATGTCCTTTCTGTACTATTCACCAATATTCCCTATCTTTTATAAAATCGATCCGATATCTTTTGATTTTTAAACGGTTGATCTCTCTATGATGCCGCTTTAAGAGGTGAAAAATCAAGCCATCGATTGAATATTCTTAGCAGAGATCAATTCGCCTTTAAAATGGCAGGCCTCTTTACCGAACAGCGTTTTAACTTCATCCAGGAGTTGATCTTTAGGATGAACCTGCCATGTTGTACCCAACTGTAAGGCAGTGATGCTCTTCTCCACCTTAAAAATCAGCGTGACGATGCAGTGGCCCCCCTGATATTTTTTGAGGATTTCCTCAAGTTGATTGAGCGTTTTATCATGGTTTAAAATTAGAATGTCGGTTTGAATCGTGAGGGTTTTGCAAACCTTCTCACGAATCGACTCTAAAGCATAGAGGCGTTCAGCAGCCATTTTAACCGTATCGCCATCGTATTCCACTGTGCCTTCAGCGACAACCGTTCCATCACTCTCCAGCACCTCTAAGCTTTCTAAGAACCCTTTCGGAAAGAGGGTGACCTCCATCTGATCCTGGGGATCTTCTAAGGTGAGAAAAGCCATGCGATCCCCTTTTTTGGTGATATGGATCTTTTTGGCAACGATCATCCCCACCATGCGCACTTGTTCGCTGTGGTCATCACGACTGCTTCCCGCTCTTACCTGACCATTGATCACCTGCTGTTTAAGTTGTGTCAGTAAGGGCAGTTTATAGGTTTTGAGTTCCTGGGTGTAGCGGTTAAGAGGATGGCCGGAGATATAGAAACCTAAGACACTCTTTTCAAACTCTAATTTCTCGGACTCATTGAAGTCGGGCATCGCTTCTAAAGCATCCGGGACTGCCTCCTCCATGTGATCCTCTTCATCAAAGAGGCTTAAAAATCCCATGGAGCGGTTGCGCTTCTCTTTTGTTCCTTGGGCTAAAATGGCGGGGACTGCATTCAGCATGGCGGCGCGGTTATCGTGAATTTGATCAAAAGCGCCTGCTTTGATCAAATTTTCTAGAACGCGGCGGTTGATATCTCCGGGATCAACCTGACAACAGAGATCCAGCATCCCTTGAAAGGGACGGTTAAGTTTTTTTCTCACAGCAACCATTGAGGCGACAGCGGACTCTCCCACATTTTTAATGGCTGCTAAGGAGAAGCGTACTTTACCCTCTTCAACTGTAAACACCTCTTCTGAGTGGTTGATATCTGGCGGAAGTACAGGAATATCCATCATGTGGCATTCACGGATAAAGCGGATCACTTTATCGGTGTTGAGTTGATCACAGGTTAAAGTGGCGGCTAAGAATTCAACGGGATAGTGGGCTTTTAACCAGGCGGTTTGATAGGAGATCAAGGCGTAAGCGGCGGAGTGAGATTTATTAAAGCCGTAGCCTGCGAACTTCTCCATCAGGTTGAAGATATGTTCCGCTTTTTTAAGATCGACCTTATTCTCTTCGGCGCCCTTCATAAAGATGGCGCGCTGTTTCTCCATCTCCTCAACTTTTTTCTTACCCATTGCCCGGCGCAGTAGATCCGCACCACCTAAGGAGTAACTGGCGAGAACCTGGGCGATCTTCATCACCTGCTCCTGATAGAGGATCACGCCGTAGGTCTCTTTGAGAATGGGCTTAAGTTGGGGCAGGGGGTAGACCACCTCAATTTTACCATGTTTACCATCGATAAAATCATCCACCATGCCGGAGCCTAAAGGGCCGGGGCGGTAGAGTGCCACTAAGGCGACAATATCTTCAAAAACATCGGGGGCCAGTTTTTTAAGGATCTCCTGCATCCCGGAGGACTCTAACTGGAAGACACCGTTGGTATTGCCTTTTTTAAGCAGATCGAAGGTTTTTTTATCCTCCATATCGATCTTATTGATATCAATGGGGGATTTATTCTCTTTTTGGCGTTGTCTGTTAATCAGTTGCAGAGAGATATCGATTACAGTGAGGGTTTTTAAGCCTAAGAAGTCAAATTTGACCAGTCCCGCCTGCTCCACATCGATCATATTAAACTGGGTCACCGGCATATCGGAACCGGGATCGCGGTAGAGCGGTACGGTATCGGTGGTGGGACCGTTGGAGATTACTACACCTGCTGCGTGGGTTCCGGCAGAGCGGGGTAGACCCTCTAAGGCTAAGGCTAACTCAATCAACTCTTTTACTTCAGGCTCTTCTTTAATCAGGGTTTGAAAGCGTTCCTCTTCAGCCAGCGCTTTTTCCAGCGTGATGCCCAAGACATTCGGCACCAGTTTGGCAATTTTATCCACGCGGCCATAGGGAAACTCCAGCACACGCCCCACATCACGGATCACCGCTTTGGCCTGCATGCGGCCATAGGTGATAATTTGGGCGACGCGGTCATAGCCGTAGTGTTTCTGTACATAACGGATCACCTGATCCCTTTGATCCATACAGAAGTCCACATCAAAGTCAGGCATCGAGACCCGTTCGGGGTTGAGAAAACGTTCGAAGAGCAGGGTATAGCGTATGGGGTCGATATCGGTGATCTGCATTACCCAGGCGACCAGAGAGCCCGCACCAGAGCCCCGGCCAGGCCCCACAGGGATGTTCTCCTCTTTCGCCCAGCGGATGAAGTCCGAAACGATCAGAAAGTAGCCGGGAAACCCCATCTGCTCAATAATGCCTAACTCATAATCGAGGCGCTTATCATAGAGGGCTTTAAGCTCTTTATGTTTATCCTTCTCAAAGCGGGGATAGACATGATTTTTTAACCGGCTTTTAAGTCCCTGTTCGGACTCATGGCGTAACCAATTGGCGAGATCGTAGCCCTCTGGTGGATTAAAGAGGGGCAGCATCGGTGTGCCTAAGGGGAGTTTATAGGTACAGCGTTTGGCAATCTGGAGGGTATTTTCAATGGCTTCAGGAAGATCCTCAAAGAGCTTAACCATTGTTTCAGGTGAGCGAAAATGGTGATTCTCTGTAAACTGAGGACGGGCATCGTTGTAGAGGGTGAGACTTAAACCAACACACTGCAACGCATCGAAGGCGCGGTGATCTTTGGCCTGATGAAAATGGGTATCGTTACTGGCCACCAGGGGCAGGTTAAGATCATAGGCGAGGGTGACCAGTTGATCAATCAGGGGTTCCTCAAAAGCGACACCGTGACGATGCAACTCAATATAGAAGTTGTTCTGTCCCTCTTCAGAGAAGAGTGTATGCAATCTTTTTGCAGCCAGCTTAGCCTCTTGAAGCTTATTCTCTTTAAGCAACCGGGCGACTTCTCCTTGAAATCCACCGGAGAGTGCAATCAAGCCCTGACGATATTTTTTTAAGACCGTATAATCGATGCGTGGTTTACCGTGGCTCCCCTCAAGATAACCGATTGAGAGGATATTGAGCAGGCTATTCCAACCGGTTTCATTACGGCAGAGCAGAATCAGTTGATCTCTTGATTCTTTATCGGGGTGGGTTGTGGTCTCTTTAAGGTCGGGAACGCAGTAGATTTGTGCGCCAAAGATCGGCTTAATACCCGCCTTTAAGCAGCTACTATAGAATTTAACCGCTGCAAAAAGATTGCCCTGATCGGTCAACGCCAGGGCGGGCATTTTATATTTTTTAGCGGTTTCAATGAGATCTTCTAAGCGAAGCGTCGAAGAGAGAAGAGAGTAACAGGTGTGGGTATGCAGATGCACAAAAGGCGCGTGACCCATGGTTTTCTTGCCCGCGCTAGAGAAGAGACTTAAAATAAAGATGGTGCGGATGGCCGGAGTCGAACCGGCACGGCTTGCGCCACTGCCCCCTCAAGACAGCGTGTCTACCAGTTTCACCACATCCGCGAAACTGAGGAGACTATAACAATCTCGTTTCTACTCTGCAAGCAAAAAAAACGTGGATTGTAAAAAAGATGATGACGCAATAAAATCAGCATACTCTCTGTCTAAAGAGGAGAAAAAAGGGGAGTGATGCGGCGCTCTGAAATTGGTGTAAAGATGTTCATTCTGGTGGGGTTTGTCATATGATACAATTATATGAGTTTATAATGTAACCGGATTGATCTATTGGGCGATTTTTAACCATTGAATGATGATTGTGGATAGAAAATTGATCAACTATATTTTCATGCTGGAAGAGCGATTCTTAAAGAGAGGGATGAGGCGCATCATGTTTATCCAGAGATCTTTTTTGCTGTTTTTTATAAGCCTGTTTCTCTTTATTGGGGTCGGTATTGCTCAGGATGTGCCTGAGACATTGGAGCGAAGGGCGCGGTTTGGTTTAAGTGTTGCAGAACAGCAGTGGTTAAAAGAACATCCGGTCATCCGTCTTGGTGTGGATGCGGGCTATGCGCCTTACAGCTTTCGTGATACAGAGGGCGTTTATCGTGGTATCGCCATGGAGTTCAGTCGCTATCTGAGCCAACATCTTGATATCGAGATGAAGGTTGTTCCTGATCTAAGTTGGCCACAGATTGTCGCTGGCGTTAAAAACAGGGATGTGGATCTGGTGTTAACCATGTCCCACCGTAAGGAACGTGAGGACTTTGTAAACTTTACCGAAATCTATCTCCCCACACCACTGGTGGTGATGCGTCGTTCCGATAATCAGACGATCACCTCAGAAGAGCGCCTGGCCAGGCAGACCGTGGCGCTTGTTGAGGGCTACTCTTCAAGCGAAAGGGTACTGGAGGAGCATCCCGATATTAAACCCTTGATGGTAAAGACTGCGCAAGAGGGGTTGATGGCTGTCGCCATGGGTAAGGCTGAAGCTTATGTTGGTGTGCTGGGAATTAACCTCTATATCGCTAAAGAGCAGGGTATTCTCAATCTGGAGGTGGCTTCACTCTATGGTGAGGGCTTAAATGGTCAGCGCTATGGTGTCCGTAAAGATTGGCCTGAACTGGCTTCTATTCTGGATAAGGTGCTTAAAAATATCTCTGAAACGGACAAACTGAAACTATTTGAGCCGTGGCTTCCAGCACACGCGATGCAGATTCCGAAGCATCAACAAGAGCGCACTGAAAACCAGCTTACACCAAAATTACAACTTACAGAGGAGGAGAGACGGTGGATTCAACAGCATCCGATCATTCGCGTCGCCTCAGACAGTCAGTGTGCACCGATTGAATTTCGCCATACCGATGGAAAGTTTACCGGCGTATCCTGGGCCTATCTGGAGATCCTTGCCGAGCGGTTGGGGCTCACCTTTAAACCGACGGTTGGGCGCACCTGGACACAACTGTTGGATGATCTGAAAAATCGGCGGGTGGATATGCTCTCTGCCGCCGTTGAAACACCGAGTCGTAAGCAGTTTGCTCTCTTTACCACACCCTATCTCTCGCTACCTACGGTGATTTTTACCCAGAATCATCAACCTTATATTGATGCGATCTCCTCTTTAAGTGGAAAAAAGGTTGCCGTGATTAAAGGTTCCTGGTTAGAGGAGTTGCTGCGTAAAAAACATCCACAGCTTACGCAAATTACTGCGATGAATGTCTCCGATGCCCTGTTTAAGGTGACCAAAGGCCAGGCTTATGCCTATATCGATGCCTTGATGACGGCTGGACACTATATCCAGGAAGGGGGAGTGACCAATCTCCAGGTCTCGGGGCATGCTTACTACCCTTTAAATCTCTCCATGGGGGTGCGTAGTGACTGGCCTATGTTAAGGCAGATTTTAGAGAAGGGCATTAAGCAGATCCATCGTCAGGAGCGTCAGGCCATTTTAGGGCGGTGGTCTACGGTGACGGTAAAAAAAGCTGTGGGTTCAAAGACGGTGATTCAGATCTTTCTGGTGATGGCGATCATTATTTTTCTGTTTACCATCTGGAACTGGAGTCTGCGTCGCCAAATCAGGGAGCGAAGAAAAGCGGAATGTGAGATGAAAAAGCTGCTTGGTGCGGTAGAACAGAGCCCTTTAGCGGTTGTGATTACCGATACCAATGGTGATATTGAGTATATTAATCCTGCTTTTGCGAAAATTTCAGGATATACATTAAAAGAGGTGATTGGAAAGAATCCTCGCGTACTTAAGTCAGGACAGACGCCTGAGCATATCTATGAGGTGTTGTGGTCAACAATTCTTAGTGGAAGAACCTGGTTTGGTGAATTTTTAAACCGCCGCAAAGATGGCACGCTCTTTTGGGAGTCGGCTACCATTGCGCCGATCCGTGATGATCAGGGGGGGGTGACCCACTTTATTGGAGTGAAAGAAGATATCTCTCAACGTCGGCAGAAGGATGAAGAGTTAAGAGCGGTGAGTATGCGCCTGGATATGGCGTTGAAGGGAGGGAGTCTTGGTTTGTGGGATGTGGAGTTGAAGACCGGTCGCACGGTGGTTAATTCGCGTTGGTTAGAAATTATGGGGATGCCCTTAGATACTCCTAAGGTGATTCATCGAGATCAGTGGCTTAGCTGTATCCATCCAGAAGATCTTAATAAGGTGCAGAACCTTGGACAGCGGTTTAAAGAGGGGGAGGCGAGCCACTACATTATTGAGTATCGTATTTTAAAAGAGGAGCAGGTGCATTGGGTGGTCTCTAAAGGGGATGCTTTTTCACGGGATGAAAAGGGCAGACCGATTCGTATGGTGGGCACCATTGAGGATATTACGCTGCGAAAACAGGCGGAAGAGGAACTTCATCAGGCGAAAAAAATGGCGGATCGGGCCAACCAGGCCAAATCTGATTTTTTGGCCAACATGAGCCATGAAATCAGGACACCACTGAATGCCATTATTAATTTAAGTTATCTTGTGCAGCAGACGGGGCTTAATACAAGGCAGCGGGATTATCTGGTGAAGGTGGAGACAGCGGGCAATACCCTCTTAGGATTGATTAACGATATTCTGGATGTCTCTAAAATTGAAGCCAACCGTTTAGAGTTGGAGCAAGCGTCGTTTAACTTAGAAGAGGTACTGGAGAATCTCGCTAATGTCATCCATGTTAAGGTGGATCGTAAACCGGTTGAAATCCTCTATGATATCGACTGTCAGATCCCGAGAGGTCTGGTGGGGGATGCGCTGCGTCTGGGACAGATTCTTCTTAACCTGGTCAATAATGCCATTAAATTTACCCCTGAGGGTCTGATTGTTCTGGAGGTGAAGTTAAAAAAACAGGTTAATCATCACGTTGAGGTTGCTTTCTCCGTTCAGGATAATGGCATTGGTATGACCCAGGAGCAGTTGGCGCGCCTCTTTACCCCGTTTACCCAGGCGGATAGTTCCACGACCCGTAAATATGGGGGAACGGGGCTTGGTTTGAGTATCAGTAAGCGTCTGGTTGAGATGATGGGCGGAGAGATCCATGTTGAAAGTCAAAAGGGGGAGGGGACAAGGTTTTCTTTCTGGGTGGCTTTAAAGTTGGATAAAAAAGAGCGTCGGCAGAAAATTATGGCACCAAAAGATCTTGTTGGTTTGCAGATTTTTGTGGTGGATGACTGCCCTATGGCGTTAAGATTGATGCAGCATATCTGTCAGAGTCTTGGGTTTATTGTCACCACCGCCAAGAGTGCCGAAGAGGCGCTCAATAAAACCCAGGAACGGCTTGATTCAGGGCATGAACCCTGGCCGCTGATTTTGGTGGACTGGCAACTCCCGGGTATGGATGGTGTGCAGTTGACAGAATATTTAAGAAGAGATCTTAGAATTGCGAACCGATCACGGATCATTATGATCACAGCCCATGAAGTGGATAAAATGGGCCGTCTGGCGGACTCCCCCTGCTTTGATGCCTTTCTTTTTAAACCGATCACCAGTTCACTGCTTTTAGAGACCATTATCAATGTGATGGACTTCTCTGACCGAAGAGGGGTTGCCCATCGGAAAGTGCGTGATCTGAAGGTCCATTCGGATCGTCATCGCTCCATTGGGGATATTCTTTTAGTGGAAGATAATGAGATTAATCAGCAGATTGCGATAGAGCTGATTGAAAAGACTGGCGCTGTGGTAACGCTGGCTGAAAATGGTCGGGAGGCTTTAGATCGCTTACAGGAGAGAAGTTTTGATCTTGTTTTTATGGATATCCAGATGCCGGTGATGGATGGTCTTGAGGCGACACGCCGTATTCGTCAGATGTCACAGTATCAGCATATTCCCATTGTGGCGATGACCGCACATGCCATGACAGGGGAGCGGGAACGCAGCTTAAAAGTAGGGATGAATGATCATCTTGCCAAGCCGATTGAGCCCCAAAAACTCTACGATGTAATCTCCTGCTATCTTAAGCGGGATCTCGATAAGTTGTCGGAGCACGCTGTTCAGGATTCATTGGCGATGGTCTCCATTCCGGGCGTTGATACCGAAGAGGGTGTACGGCGTATGGGGGGGAGCCGTGATGGTTATCAGGCTCTGCTTATGCGGTTTAATCAGAGTCAGGGCGATACCGCAAAAGCGATTGAGAAGGCATTACAGATTCAGGATTATGAGACCGCAGAGCGATTGGCGCATACCTTAAAAGGGGTTGCAGGATCAATTGGTGCTTATACACTCCAGGAGTCGGCGCGGCATTTAGAGCGTGCGATCCATGAAAAACATGATCAAAATCTATGTGAAATACACCTTCAGGAGATGGCTTTGTTGCTGGATGATCTCTGTCGCCACTTAGCAGAAGCTTTTGCCGAGCAGAGTGATTCTGATGATCAATCGCCTGGGCCAGTAGAGCCGATGTCCGAAACCGAAATTGTGCGTAGAGATCAACTTTTAAAACAACTTTCAGAGCAGTTGGCACGTTTTGACTCTGCGGTTGAGGATAGTGTTGAGGCGATTAAAGCGCTACCGCTCTCTGACGAGATGCAGGATTGGTTCGAAAAAATAGAGCAACAGACCCAGCAGTATGCTTATGAAGAGGCGTTAGATATTTTAAAAAACTGTGCAAAGCATCTGAAAATTGATCTGGATCATTCATCTGAATGATCTGAAAAAATTAACAAAAACCGTTACAGTGTCAGATCATAATGCGCTTCTAAGAGTGTGAATGTATAGAAGAGTTGTAGTTTAATGGGGAGTGGGTGACGGTGGGTTTTCTGTTCATGTTTTATCAGGGATTTAAGTTGAAAAATTTGATTTAAAAGGGGGGAGTCTTGGATCTTTTTTAGAACAGCCGCTTGGTTTTTCTTGAAAAAATCATCCTGATTGAGATCAAACCCTGCTTTTTGTCGGCGCCAGCGCACAATATCATCAATGCTTTCAGGGGCCAGTTTACGTAGACGGTACTTCATGTAACCGTGACGAAATTTATCCTGCTCAGGTAGTCTTAGGTATTGAATCAGACGATAATCCAAAAAGGGGCTGCGTAACTCCACAGAGTGGCTCATGCTGGCTTGATCGTTAATCAGATGATACGCCTGTAGGGGGCCTTTGCTGATTTCAAACTTCTGAATATCGGTCAGGTTATCAAAAGCATTGGTGTGAATGGCGTACTCATTGGTGATGATTTTAAGCAGTTTTTGTCGATCATAGGGGCCAAATTGATCCAGAGAGGCGATCATTGAGGGGATTCGTTGATCTTGAGTCCATCGGTTGTTGGGCATCATGAAGCGGATCATATGTTTGATCCAACCCCAAAGATAGGCACGTCCTTGCAGTCCTAAAATTTGATCGATGGTGGGTTTAAGTTGCCACGCTTTTTTACGCTCTCCCCGTTCTTGAAAACGGCTGTAGAGGCGTAACAGGTAGGTGTGATAACCACAGAAAATTTCATCGCCCCCAGTGCCATCTAAGATGACCCGGATGTTATCGTTAGCCATGGCCTGGCTGATAATGTAGCAGGGATAGGCGGCTAAACGGTAGTTGAGCGGTAGCTCAAACTGATGGACCATCTTTTGAATAATTTGAAATACCTCTTCACCAGGCAGGTTAGAGGGGATCTCTTTTAAGGGGATATCCAGCGCTTTGGCCACGCGGCGGGCGTAGGGGAGGTCCTCTTTTTTATCTTTGAGGGTATAGAAGGCCATATCCTGGCCTTGGTGATGATATTTAGCGGCAATGGCGGCGGTGATTGAGGAGTCGATGCCACCAGAGACCATCACGCCAATCGGCACATCGGAGCGGAGTCTTAAGTGCACGGCATCATCTAACAGTTGGTCGGCCTGGTGATGATCAATGATCTCTGTAGGAATATAATCGCTTAACAGGTTGTGGCTCTGCTGGTGAATGCGATGTTGATCCAGATCATAGGTGAGCAGGGTTCCAGGGCGAAGTAGAGTAATATTGTTGTAGAGCCAGCCGCCATGATCAAAAAAAGGCCACCTTTTACCGACAAAGTAGCCCATGAGAAATTCAAGATTAAGCTGGCGCTTCTCCTGGGTGATGGCAAAGATCGCTTTTGGTTCTGAGGCGAAGATAAAACGTGGCGTTGGCTGTTTATCATATTGAAAGAAGAGTGGTTTCTTACCGTGCCGATCACGGGAGAGCAGAATCTTACGCTGTTTTTTATCCCATAAAGCCAAAGACCACATGCCGTTGAGTTGGCGTATTCCCTCCTCTCCATACCGGATCAACCATTGCAGAAGGACTTCGCTATCTCCCTGGGATTTAAAATGAATCCCACCTTGTTGGAGTTTCTCTCTAAGCTCTTTATAGTTATAGATCTCACCGTTAAAAACCAATGTATAGCGGCCATCATCCGAGTGCATCGGTTGGTGTGATGCGGGGGTGGGGTCGATAATGGAGAGTCGGGCATGGCCTAAGCCAAGCCAGGGTTGATGATGTGCCTCAGGGTGTTCTGGATGATGCCAGAAAAATGTGGCCCGTTGATCCGGACCACGATGTCTTAACGTTTCTAAACTCTTTTTCAGGCGTTCAGGAGAGATTCCGCTTTGGGGTTGGCTCCAGCCGATAATGCCGCACATCTTTAGAACTGTTCTAAGATCTGTGCGAAACGGCTACCTACCATATTAAGGAGTGCTTTGGCATGTTCAGGCCCACGCGTCATCTCCTGACAAAGGGTGGTATGTCCGATGCGCATAACAACCACATTGGTTTTTGCGGTGACATGGGCTGTGCGTTTGACGTTGCAGAGTAGGCCAATTTCACCGAAGATCTCCCCTTCCTCAATGGTTGCCAGGGCTTTTTCATCGTCCCCATCGCCCCTGGAGACCTGGACACTGCCTTCAACGAGAAAATAGGCATCGTTGGCGGTATCGCCAGCGCTGATAATGCGTTCGCCTTTGTGGTAGAACTCCCGATGGAAGTTTTCGATAAACTGACCCACATTTTGATGATCCACAAAGGTGAGAAAACGATCACTGACTTCCTTAAAACGCAGGATCATCGGGATGATATCGAGACCACCGTGCAGCGCTTTAACAATGCCATCGCCTTCTTCCAATGTTTTAAACCCCATACGCCGCATCAATGTTTTAAGCCGTGGATTAATTGGAATGACCGCATGGCTCATATCGTTGGCGATACTCCAGTAGACGATTACCATAAGAAGGTTATAGATAATCTTTAAACTGCCTCTGTTTGAGGAGTCCACACAGAGCATACCAACACTGACTAAGGATGTGGCATCTGGTGGCAGATTATTTCGGAAGTCGTAGTAACCATCGGCGGGAAATCCCAGATCTGGATCATCTTTATTCAGTCTTACCGTACCGACAATCTGGTTATCGATATAGGCCATAAAGATATAGGTGGAGTGATAGGTATCAAAACGGTCGATCATGCGGCCATCAGGGCTGGGTTGAAATTTGGCATCCTCTTCCACAAAGACCTTATGGCGCAGTTTAAAACAGAGATCCCGTTCCAGGGAGGTTTCAGCCATTTTGATACGAATACTCATTTTATGTTATACCTTAAAATGTGATCGTGATATCAATGGGGTGAATCATTTTATTTATGATATCATAAGTCAAAAGGTCGATAAAGCGATCTTTGGTTGGCGTGGATTGTAAGAGGTTTGGGGATGTTTTTTACGAGATTAATATTGGAGAACTATCGCGGTTTTGAATCGTTGGATGTCTCTTTTGAGGGGAGGAAGCCGGTAATTTTTATCGGTGATAATGGCGCGGGGAAAACAACGATCTTAGATGCTTTATCAATGGGGTTGACGAGCATTATACGAAGCTTTGGGGTGAGTAATGGTGCATCTAATTTGATCGGGAAGGATGATATTCATAACCAGATGCAAGAAGCTTCTGTTCAGTGGAGTTTACAGTGCTGTGATCGGCATTATGAATGGCCATGGAGCGGCGCTAGAGCGGATATGACGGATACGCTTTCTCACACAAAAATGGGAACGCCTGATCAATTGCCTCATGATTACAGGGCGAGTATAGAAGAGCGAGCTAGTACTCAAACGGGAGATGCGCTGTTTTTTCCTGTGTTCATGTATTATGGTGCTTCACGTCATCCTTCTCTGAGTGCATATAATCGTCCGTTCGATGAAAGAAAACATAATTGGTTGGCTCAGGATGCCTTGACTGGATATACAAATTTTGAGGAACTTTTTTTATGGTTTAAGTATCGAGAAGATATTGAAAATGAGGAGAAGCTGGCTTTTTTTAATGCGATGCACAAAAGAGGCGGTCAGCTTGATCAATTAATGCGTGAGATGAATGCGGTGATTGACAAAGCATTGGATGTGGTGCGAAATGCAATTATCATATTCTTATCCGACTTTTCTGATTTTCATAATTTACGTATTGAGCGTAAGCCTCATGCGCGTTTTATGGTTGATAAAGAGGGTATCTCTTTATCATTGCAACAACTCTCTGAAGGAGAGCGTAGTCTGTTGGCGATTATTGGTGATATTGCCAGACGTCTGGCGATACTCAATCCTGATTTAGAGAACCCCTTAGAGGGGGATGGCATTATTCTCATTGATGAAATTGAGCTTCATCTCCATCCTGAGGTGCAGCGACGGATTGTGCCTCAGCTTTGTGAGACATTTCCAAATTGTCAGTTTTTTATCACAACCCATTCACCGCAGGTGCTGGGGGATGCCAAAGATGCGTTGGTTTATCACTGTAATGTTGACGATACTGAGAATTCTGTAACCAAAATAGAAAATCATTTTGGTAAGGATAGTAACAAAATCTTAGAGCAGTTGATGAATGCGTCATCAAGAAATAAAGACGTGAGAAGGGCAATCAGGAAGCTCTTCAGGTTAATTACAATCGATGATTTTGAACAGGCTGATCGTCAGTTGCAGATGTTGGAGCAGGAGATTGATAACGATGATCTTGATCTGATTGAAGCGAGGGCTTTTCTACAGAAAAAGAGGTGGCTTCATGCGCGTAATCGATAAAAAGGGCGCGCCACCTGAATTTGAGGTGTGGCAGAAAAAACAGAAGAATCGAGAAAACTGCTACAGCCAGCTTTCTGATATGTTGAGAAGATCATTGAGGAGTGCTTTGATTAAGGAGCAGTTGGGGCTTTGTGCCTACTGTGGTAGACGGATTTTGTTGGATGCTCAAGATACGGATTTGAGGAAACAATCGCATATTGACCATATGAGATCTCAGCGTCATTATCCAAGTATGAGTTGTGACTATGAGAATATGGTGGCATCCTGTGGATCGCATGAACATTGCGGTCATGGAAAAGGACATCACTCTTTAGAGCAGCTAACACCTTTAATGGCTGAGTGTGAAACTGAAATTCGTTTTTCTCCTGATGGGCAGATGATTGGGCGTACAGAGCGTGCAAAATCTTTGATTATGATGCTTAATCTTAATGAGAATGCGCTTTGTGAAGAGAGAAGAGGCGTGATTCGTGGTTGGATCTTGAGTGAGGAGGAGGATATTCTTCAAATGATGAAGCTTGATCTCAGTGAACAGAACGAACAGGGATATCTCAAAACCTTTGCGCCGTGTGTAATCAATGTAATCAATCAGATGCTTGGATAGTATTTTTTTTAATTGTCTTAAAAGTTTGAATAAAAATCTATTGATCGTTTGATGATGAAACAGCGCTAGCGCTTGGCGTAGCAATCCTCTATACTACTTGATTAGTCGCGTCTGTTTCTACGCATTGATATCAAAATCAGATGGTTATTTTAAAGATTATGGCCTTTTTTCCTCCTTCGCAAAAGTTTTTGCCTGCACGCCTCTTGGTGCTTTTTAGTCTCTTTTTTATTGCGTGGCCAGTGGCGGCCGAACACGGCCACAGCTTAGATGGACCGCTTAAATATCCGAAAACATTTAAACAGTTCGATTATGTCTCCTCTAAGGCAAAAGTTGGTGGCACACTGGCACTGCACTCAATCGGTACATTCGATAAGATGAACCCCTTCACCTTGAAAGGGAGTGCACCGGATCTTTTAAGTTCGCTGCTCTTTGAGACCCTCACCACAGAGTCCCTTGATGAACCTTTTGCGCAATATGGTCTACTGGCTGAAGATGTTGAAAATGCCGAAGATGGCCTCTCCGTTACGTTTACTTTAAATGCCAAAGCGCAGTTCTCTGATGGTTCACCGATCACCGCAGAGGATGTTCAGTTCTCTTTAAATCTGTTGCAATCTGAAAAAGCCCATCCACTCTATCAAACCTATTGGCGTGATATTGATCGGAGTGAAATTCTCTCACCACGAAAAATTCGCTTTCACTTTAAAAGAAAAAATCGTGAATTAGGTATGCTCTCCGGGCAGTTGCCTGTTTTGAGTAAAACCTACTGGTCGAAAAATGATTTTATCAAGAGTGGTCTGAAGGTGCCTTTAGGCTCAGGGCCCTATATTGTCGATCGATTTGATCCCGGTAAGGTGATTATCTATAAACGCAATCCAGACTATTGGGGCTGGCATCTTCCTGTAAGGCGGGGACAGTATAATTTTGAACGCATTGTGATCAAATATTTTAAAGATGATGTGGTTGCTTTAGAGGCGTTTAAGGCGGGAGAGTTTGATTTTATCGATGTTAACCACTCAAAACAGTGGGCCAGAGACTATGTGGGGCCACGCTTTGATAATGGCACGCTGATTAAAACCACGCTGAAACATAAAAATGGTTCGGGTATGCAGGGGTTTGTCTTTAACCTGCGTCGGAAAAAGTTTCAGGATATTCTGGTTCGTAAAGCGATCACTTTGGCTTTTGATTTTGAGTGGAGCAATAAAAATCTCTTCTATGATCAATATGCCAGAGCGGACAGCTACTTTTCTAACTCAGAGCTCGCAGCCACGGGGAAACCTTCTAAAGAGGAATTGGCTTTATTGGAGCCTTTTCGTAATCGGCTCGATCCGGCGGTTTTTCAACCGGTCAAAGCACCGCCCTCAACAAAACCGCCCCACTCGATTCGGAAAAATTTGCGCCAGGCGATGCAGTTGCTGAAAAAAGCGGGGTGGCGCATCGATAAAAAGAGACAGTTGGTTGATCAGAAGGGGAAGCCTTTTACCATTGATGTGGTTTTGGTGATGCCCGCCTTTGAGCGCATATTAGCCCCCTTTGCAGCCAATCTGAAACGCTTAGGGATTCAACTTAATTATCGTACTGTGGATGCATCACTCTACCTGCATCGTTTAAAGAGCTTCGACTTTGATATGGTGGTGGCACTCTTTGGTCAATCCCAATCGCCTGGTAATGAGCAGCGCAATATGTGGCACTCTTCCAGCGCGGATAAACAGGGAAGTCGAAACTATATCGGTTTAAAAGATCCCATTATTGATGCTTTGGTGGAGAAAATTATCTATGCTGAAAATCGTCAACAGTTGGTGACTGCTTGCCGGGCCTTTGATCGGGTGATGATGGCGAGGCATTATGTGGTGCCAAACTGGCATATCCCTTATCATCGCATCTCTTATAATAAAAAGCTTCAGCGTCCTCAAATGGTTCCGCTCTATTTTCAACCCAGCCAATGGTTGATGAGTTGGTGGTATGAGAACCCTTGATACGAGATTAAAGAGATTCTCATGACCACCTATATTTTGCGCCGTCTGCTTTTGATGATTCCCACACTGTTTGGCATTATGTTGATCACTTTTGTGATCATTCAATTTGTGCCTGGTGGTCCTGTGGAGCAGATGATCTCGCTTTTAGAGCAGCACCAGATGACAGGGGAGGGGAGTAAGGGCAATGCCTCTTATCGTGGAAATAAGGGGCTCTCAGAAGAGCAGATCGCTGCACTCAACCGGCTTTATGGTTTTGATAAACCGGTGCATGAGCGCTTTATGATCATGATGGGAAACTATCTGCGCTTTGAGTTTGGTGAGTCTTACTATCATCATCGTCAGGTGATCGATCTGGTGATCGAAAAACTGCCGGTCTCCATCTCCTTGGGATTATGGACCTTTTTTCTCACCTACCTGATCAGCATTCCTTTAGGTATTCGTAAGGCGGTAAAGCATGGAAGTCGCTTTGATACCATCAGTTCCACCTTAATCCTGGCGGGATACTCTATCCCTGGTTTTGTTTTAGGACTGCTCTTAATTGTTCTGTTTGGGGGGGGGAGCTTTTGGGATATCTTCCCCATTCGGGGGTTGGTCTCGGATCATTGGGATACGCTCTCTTGGCCTGCGAAGATTACTGATTATCTATGGCATATCACGTTGCCGGTCTTTGCCTCCACCATTGGTTCTCTGGCGGTGATGACCATGTTAACCAAAAACAGCTTCTTAGAAGAGATCTCAAAACAGTATGTGATTACCGCCAAAGCCAGGGGCTTAAACGAACAGCAGGTGCTCTATAAACATGTGTTCCGTAATGCGATGATCCCTCTGGTTACCGGCTTTCCCAGCGCTTTTGTGGCGGCCTTTTTTACGGGTAGTCTCCTCATTGAAACCATCTTCAGTCTTGATGGTCTGGGGTTGCTGGGTTATCAGTCGGTGATCAATCGTGACTATCCTGTGGTGATGGCGACGCTCTACTTTTTTTCACTTTTAGCTCTGGTAAGTAAGTTGATCACAGATTTAACCTATGTTTTTGTTGATCCCAGAATCACCTTTGATAAAGTTGATTAATGATCACGGTTCTTACTCCGCTCTCTTTATATCTTTTTGCCCATGCATAAATCCATCGCTCCTCTTGAGGAGATATCCGCTGTTATCTGTTTTAGTGATCTGGATCGTTTGTGGTTATTAGAGAAACCCCAAAAGATTTTCTCAACCACCAATCCTAAGCGTATCAAACCTCTACTCAACCAGATTGAGCAAGCCGCTAAAGTGGGCTCTTGGCTGGTGGGTTTTTTGCGCTATGAAGCTTCAGATGCCTTTGATCTTCCTGTAAAACATACAGAAGTGCATCACGCGCCTTTAATTTGGTTTGCCCAGTTTAAGAAAATTACGCCTTTTCTCTGGCCTGGGTCCTCTTTTGTGCATAAGAAAAATAAAAAAAATAAAAAGAATAGGAAAAAGGCGCTCAAGCGTCCCCAGGGGTTTGAAACCTATCGATCACATATAAAGCGTATACAGGATTATATCCAGGCGGGGGATACCTATCAGGTGAACTATACGTTGACGGCTGATCTTGATGGTGATGAAGATCTTACGGAGATTTTTCTGCGTTTAGCGCCAGTTCATCGGCACCCTTATACATTGTGGCTTAATACAGGCTCTGAGAAAATTGCCTCTTTCTCACCAGAGCTTTTTTTACAAAAGAGAGGATCAAAGCTCACCACCGCACCGATCAAAGGGACAAGACCACGGCATCAGAAGCAGGATAAGGATTACGAACTGGGTTTACAGCTCAAGCGCTCTGAGAAGGATCTGGCCGAACATGTGATGATCGTGGATATGGCGAGAAATGATCTGGGCAAAGTGGCTAAAGTGGGCTCGGTGGCGGTTGAAAAACTCTGTAATCTGCGTAAATTTCCGACGCTCTATCATCTGGAAACAAGGGTTTCTGGTCAGATTCAATCTGAAACCTCTTTAGCGGAGACATTTGCAGCGCTTTTTCC
>JBQGBW010000044.1:0-30690 GCA_052043475.1 Magnetococcales bacterium HHB-1 | reverse complement strand
CGAACTTTATCTTTCAACTGATTGTTATATAGAGAGAAAAGAAAGATATTATTGAAGCAAGATCACTTTGTATACCGATCAAAACAGAAAAAGTGTAGCACAATATCTTTCTGCCACATAGAAAAATCAGAAAATTCTGCATCGCTATAAATCCATTAATACGCCATTAAAAAAATCTTTAATTCGATAAAATGTCCCAAAGCTAAACCAACCACAATGGCTGCAACAAATAGCGCTTTTTCTGAATCAATCAAGTTAATATGAGCGAGCAGCTTATTTTTTTGTTCTCAACGGTTGGTTGCATTTCAGTGAGTTGCTAAAGTACGTCGAAAAACTTTTACAGCGGTTTTGACCAAACCATGCCATTTTTTTCAAAACACTCTTGGAGAGACATCAAACATAGTAACCTCACGCAACGCCAATTGACCATGCATTTATTATTATTAGCAGAAATTGATTATCCTATGAAATTTAATGAAAATGGTAAAAATTGAAAAAAGCACCGGTGCCATGGCTTGAAAAAGGGGGCGGAAAATATTTTCCAGGTGGATTGCCAAAGCATAAAGTGGGGTATCCAGCGGCGACGCGCTTAAACATGCTTAAGAACCGATTGAAATTGACAAGAGTTAAATAAAAACAGTGTTGTACCTAAATTAAGGAGCGTAATGAAAATTGTTGTGGCCAGATATGCGTATACAGGTGCGTAAGAAGCGCTTTATTAATTATTTTTGCCTATTTTTATTATCGTTAAGATCATATAAAGATATTTTATAGATATATGTGTGTTTTTTTCTGTCTGGAAAGAAGGCATCCTTTTATCTTTTTTAGGATGACTGGATATGGAAGCTATTGCTTTCAAAATTGAACGCTGTAAAATTAATCAGATGTCATGCCCATTTTTTTATATTTTGATCTAGAAAGGTCTACTCAATGTCTAAGATTAAACCTGAAAGGCCCGGAGGCTTTCTTGATTTTCTACCCTCAGAATATTTGATACGGGAAAAGCTGATTGAAACCATTCGTGAGGTCTTTCACTCTTTTGGCTACGATCCAATAGAGACCCCGATGATTGAGTTTGAAAAAGTGCTTGCCGGTGAGAAGAGCGATACAGGAAAAAATATCTTTCGTATTGCCAAAAGTGATGAAAAAAGCGAAAAACTGGCGCTTCGTTTTGATCAGACCGTCCCCTTTGCCAGGCTGCTTGCGGCAAACCCTTACAATAAAAGAGGTAAAACCGGTATTCGTCTTCCTTGGCGGCGCATGGTGGTTGGTCCTGTCTTTCGTGGTGAGAGCCCTCAGAGTGGTCGCTACCGTCAGTTCTATCAGTTTGATATCGATATTGCAGGCACCACCTCAATGCTGGCTGATGCAGAAATTGTTGCCGTGATGCAGCAGACCATGAAAGCACTCCAGATTGATCGCTATACAATCCGTCTTAATCATCGAAAAATTTTAAACGGTTTGATCAAAGATCTCCTCAATATTAAAGCGAGAGCTTCCCTTTCAGCCGATGATATCGCGGTTCAGGTGATCCGTATTCTTGATAAAGTGGAGAAAATTACGCCGAAAACTTTTCATCATGAACTGACCAAGCCGGCGCTTGATGATTTTGATCCTGCACCGCAACTGGAAGCCTCAGCGGTTCAACTTTTAAATCAGTTTATTCAGATTTCTGGGGATAATCAGGAGAAGTTGGCTCAGGCAGAAAAACTCTTAAACGCGAGTCCTCACGCTTTAGAGGGGGTTGAGGAGTTGCGTCAAATTTTAACATCGATCACTTCTGAAGCTCATATTGAGATCGACTTCTCCATTGCACGTGGCCTTGATTACTATACAGGACCGGTGATGGAATTAGGTCTGCTTGATGCACCAGAGTTTGGTAGTGTCTTCTCTGGTGGCCGTTATAATGATCTGGTGAGCCGTTTTACCGGTGGCGAACTTCCCGCAGTGGGCGCATCGATTGGTGTGGATCGTCTTTTTGCCGCACTTAAATCGCTCTCTGCACTGCCTGAGGCGCGCCATATTACCGATGTGATGGTATTGAGACTCTGTCGTGGAAGGGAATCGGAATATATTGCGGTTGCTGAAAAGATCCGTGCCTGTGGCTTTAATGTGGAACTCTCTTTAGAGGATGATCTGACCTTTAAGAGCCAATTTTATAACGCCATCAATCGAAATGCTCATTTTGCGGTGATTATGGGCGAGGCGGAGTTTGAAAAAGAGACCGTGCAGGTGAAAAATCTGCAAACGAGAAAACAGGAAGAGATGCCTTTAGAGGCGATTAAAGCGTTCTTTTTGCAGATCAAATCGGCGTAAAAAATGGCTTAGTCCATTATTCTAATTGCCTGTTGGTGTGTTGATCTGTCATCTTAGAATAACAGCCATTGTGGTCATGATTTTTTGTTTGCAACCTGTGGGCTTTGACTTATAAAAGCGCACTTAAAAGATTCAAAGATGGCATTTTAGGATGACATCTTAAAGGGTAGGTAGCCCATGCGCAATTTTACTGAAGACCAGAGCAGTACAGAATATGCGGATGATTCTGGGGGGGAGGGGAGTGAAATAGACTATCTTGAGTTTCAAGATGGGCTGTTTGCTCCTGTGCTTACCTTGAGCGATCTTGAAGAGGCGGCAAATCAAGATCCTGATGCTTCGGAACTCACCATTGAGTTATCCTCTGAAGCAGGCATTTCAGGACGGTTTACCATTGATCCAAAGGCTGAATCGATCACAGAGACGGTGGTATTGGGAGATGGCGTCGAGTTGATGTTGCAGATGCCTGAGGTGGTGTTACATGATGACGCCCATCTTGCACAGTTAGGCCTGCTTCTGGATGAGGGCTTGGTGGCGGCGGCTTTTGATGATGCTTTAAATCAGGGTGAGGTTGGTGAGATGGTGCCTGTGGAGAGTTATACCATTGCTGATGATGCGGCCACAGGTGAACTCTCTACAGGAGAGAGCCATCAGGATGGTGATGGGAATGTTTAAGTGTCGAATCAATGGTGGCGTTTTCAGGATAAAAAAAATCCCCCTCGAATGATAAGAGGGGGAATCGATCTTTTATGATTCTAGAAAACTGCGTAGTTTTCGTGAACGGGTCGGGTGACGCAGTTTACGCAATGCTTTGGCTTCGATCTGTCGAATCCGTTCTCTTGTGACATGAAACTGCTTGCCCACCTCCTCTAAGGTATGGTCGGTATGCAGTCCAATACCAAAACGCATTCTTAAAACATTCTCCTCCCGATCGGTCAATGTTTTTAATACACGTCCTGTGGTATCACGCAGATTGGACATAATCGCCAGATCTGAGGGGCTTAGCATTGATTTGTCTTCGATAAAGTCACCCAGATGGGAGTCCTCTTCATCACCGACCGGTGTCTCTAAAGAGATCGGCTCTTTGGCAATTTTAAGAACTTTCCGTACCTTATCGAGGTTCATATCCATCCGGGCCGAGATCTCTTCGGGCGTGGGTTCGCGTCCCATCTCCTGAATCATCTGACGACTGGTGCGCACCAGTTTATTGATCGTTTCGATCATATGCACAGGGATACGAATGGTTCGTGCTTGATCGGCAATGGAGCGTGTAATTGCCTGACGAATCCACCAGGTTGCATAGGTTGAAAATTTATAGCCGCGTCGCCATTCAAATTTATCAACCGCTTTCATCAGGCCAATATTGCCCTCCTGAATCAGATCTAAGAATTGTAAACCGCGATTGGTATACTTCTTCGCAATGGAGATGACCAGACGCAGATTGGCTTCAACCATCTCTTTTTTGGCGCGATTGGCCTTGCGCTCGCCATTTAATATCCGTCGATTGGTATCTTTGAGTGCCGTGATCGACTGACCGATCTCTTTTTCGATTTGATGAATCGCGCGCTGTATTTCCCGCACTTCATCGGCATGTTGATAGAAGCGTTGCCAGCTTTTGGTGCTGTTTTTAGCAAAGCGTTCGACCCACTCCTCTTCGCCTTCAAAGCCAACAAAAGCCTTGATAAAGCGACGCTTATCAACGCCAGATCGATCCGAGATGCGCAAGATTTTGGCTTCAAGCTTACGTACATCTGCGACCATCCGTTTGATTTGATTGACCAACCTTTCGGTTTGCCGTGCTGAAAAGCCAACCTCCTTAACGATCTCAATGACACGCGCTTTGATGGTATCGTACGCTTGCTGATTTTTTTGAGCCACCGTCGCCTTGCCCTGTTTTTGGGCGTTACGGATCACATAATAGAGTTCAATAAGCTGTGTATTATCCTCTGTAATGGTATCAAAGGTGGCCTGGGTTTTTTCCAGCAACTCTTGAAGATAACTGGTATCGGTTGTGACCTGAAGGAGATCGTCTTCGGGTAGATTCTCTGCATTATCGTCATTAGAATCTTCCTCTAGATCATCGTCATCCTCGATATCAGGAATCTGTTTGGTGACTTCATCATCCGAGGTTTCACCAGCGGCTTCATTGGTCTCTTTTTCTGATACCGCTTCATCGAGCCCATTGCTGAAGATGGCTTCGGCGTCTGAAACTTCTGGAGTGATCGTTTCGCTGGCTACAGGTGAAATATTTAAAATTTCACGCAGTGTGATCTCACCATTACGCAGTTTGCTGGCGAGATGCATAATTTCAAAGAAGGTACACGGTGACGAACAGATGGCTGAAAAAACTTCTTCACGCCCCTGTTCGATCCGTTTGGCGATCTGAATTTCTCCTTCACGGGTAAGCAACTCCACGGAACCCATCTCCCGCAGATACATGCGCACAGGATCATCGGTTTTTCCCAGATCGATATCACTGATTGCAGGATCTTTGGTGGTGGTCTCAATGTTGTCGGGAATCTCTCTGGCCTGCTCTTCAGAAACGTTGGTTGGAATCTCTGAGGGCGCCTGCTGTTTGGCGGTAATCGCCTCTTCTCCAGCGCGCTGGTTCTCAACCAGGTTAATACCAATATCATCCAGAATGGCAACGACATCTTCCATCTGTGAAGGTGTCGTCATGTTCTCTGGCAGGACGTCGTTAACTTCATCCAGGGTAAGAAAACCGCGCTCTTTGCCGTGCTCAATGAGCTTTTTCATGTGGTTGAGTTTGGTTTTCGGGTTCATAGATGCCCCTTCTAAAACATAAAAACAGGTGAGGTGAAATAATATCAGGTTTCGGATGAGATCTGGAGTTTTCTCAAGCGTTGTCGTTCACGCCAATTCTCCTTATAGGCACGCCAAGCCTGGATCTCTTGATCTGAGGTATTTCCTTCCTGTTGGGTCGTACAAAAAATATTGTTTTTAATATCACGCGTTTCGCGTTCCACATTGGGGGCCTGGCACTGCACAATACACCCTTTTAAGGTTTCCCGTGGATCTTGGTTTTGAACTCCTTCGACCATAAGTTGGCAGGCAAGGCGGTATTGTTCACGGGTTGCACAGTATTGTAAAAAAAGATCAGGCTCCTTAAGGATTGTTTCCAATGCGTTGGTATGGGAGAACATCATTCCCAAAAGATGGCGAAGTGAATTCTCTTTTAAATGAAGTTGTGCAAGTTCCTCTTCAAAGTCAAAAAAAAGTTCGGGATAACAGAGCAGCGTCTGAATCAGGCGCTGTTCAGCGAGTTGCCGTGTTGACAGAAGTACAGGCGGTGGCGCTGAATCGAATCTCTTTCGATAGCGACGTCTACTACCCCGCCCGGTTTTATATTGTCTGGTTTTATGCGACTGGTGATGGTACGCCTGTGATGGTCTATGGGCGTTGTGATCCTGTCTTGCGATCGTCTGAGCGTAGAGTGGATCAAAATGTCCAGGAGATTGTCCTGAATATTGTCCAGAATATGGCCCGGCAGGTTGATCGTTGTATGTATGCGGTTCAACGATTGGTGGCAGCAGGCTCTCTTCGGGGAGTTGAAGGCGTTTTTTGACCTCTTGTAAAAAAAGTGTTTTTAAGAGTGCATCCTGGATTTTCTCGATATAGGGCATCGCTTGATGTAAGAGCGTCACCTGTCCTTCAGGGGATTGTAGATCTAAAGAATCCCCCAGATGTTCTAATAGAAAGTCAAGGAGAGCGGTGCTCTTTTTCAAACGTTGACGAAAAGCGTGTTCACCCTCTTGTCGGATAATTTCATCGGGATCTTGATTGTCTGGTAAAAAAAGAAAACGGGCTTGTTGTTTTGCCTGTAATCCATCGAAAACTTGTTCCAAAGCTTTCCATGCCGCCTTTCTCCCCGCCTTATCGCCATCGAAACAGAAAATAATCTGTTGTGTATAGCGCCAGAGTTGTTGCAGATGCTGTGCGGTAAGTGCGGTGCCTAACGGGGCGACCGCAAAAGAGATCCCGCGATTATCCAGCGCGATCACATCCATATACCCTTCAACAATCAGAATCATCCCTTCACGTGCGATGGTGGCACGCGCATGGTGTAGACCAAACAGAACCGTGCTTTTATGGAAAACATCGGTTTCAGGAGAGTTGATATATTTGGGTAGGGTGTCATCAAGAACCCGTCCACCAAAAGCGATACATTTACCTAAATGGTTATGGATGGGAAAGATGATGCGATCTCTGAAACGGTCATAAGGGTTTTGTCCCTCTTTACGGACAATGAGTCCAGCACTCTCCAGAAGTTGCTCGGCGGCCTGGCCATTACCAAATGTCTGAATCAGGTTACGCCATCCTGGTGGAGCATAGCCCAATGCATATTTTTGAATGGTTTCCGGTGTAAGATCACGGCGTAGCAGATACTCTAAAGCTCTGCGGTGCGGCGGCGCATGGAGGTGGTGTTGAAAATAGCGGCTGACACGATCCAGAAGTTCAAGCAGACGCTTTTTTTCGTTGCGTGCGGCTTTTGCAAGGGGATTTTCGTCGCGATCCGGTAGCGGCATTCCCGCCTGTTCTGCCAGTGTGGTGACTGCCTCATAGAAGCCAAAACCCTGGCTTTTCATCACAAAGGTGATTACATCGCCACCAACGCCACAGCCGAAACATTTAAAATATCCCTCATCTGGATTGACATGAAAAGATGGTGTCTTTTCATTATGAAACGGGCAGCAACCCACAAAACGACTGCCCTGCGGTTTCAGTGTCGTCTGTTGTTCGACAATTGCGATAAAATCACTGCGTTCACGCAACGTTTGGAGAAAATCTTGAGAAAAAGCGGCCATTATCGTGTCGCTTTAAGCTGAGAGTCGTGCTTTAACGAGTGCAGAGAGTTGTCCCATATCTGCACGTCCAGCGGTTTTCTCTTTGAGGCTTTTCATCACCGCACCCATCTGACGCAGAGATGTGGCATTAAGTTCCTGGATGGTCTCTTCGATAAAGTGATTAATTTCATCATCACTCAAAGGCTGTGGCAGATAGGTTTCAAGTACGGTGATCTCTGCGGTTTCTGCTTCAGCGCGCTCTGGCTGTCCTGCCTTTTTATAAGCCTGTGCCGCCTCACGACGCTGTTTGATCAATGCACGCGTTACATCAATCAGTCGTGTCTCTGTGGGCTGTTTTGCGGATTTCTCCTCATTAAGAAATGCAGCGCGCAACATGCGAAGAACACGTGTACGCAAGGCATCTCTATCTTTCATTGCCTGTTTGAGATCTTGAGCAACGCGTTGGGACAGATCGATCATAATAGGGGGTCTCTCAATCGGTATGTTTGAAAAAACCTCTCCAACTCATGCAGACCATTAAAGAGAGTCACTTTTTATTAAAGAAGGGCAGACGCTTCTATGGCATCCTTAGCTTGCAATAACTGTCCAATGATAAAAGCGTGGAACGCTTTGTCAAGATAAAAAACAAAAAACGCATCATTTTGTCAATGTTAAAAAGGATTCTCTTGTCAAAACAGGGGTGCAGCGGGCTTAGAAAAGCAATATATCAGGCAATCAGAATAATTGATGTAATTTTTTTATTGATTACCGATTCCAAGGTATGATCTAATAATTCTATTATCAATAAAATAAACTTGGGCTCTTGAATAGACATTATCTTAAAAAGGTGGTGCAGGGGTGCATCTGTTTTTTTAATCAGGCCAAGTTTCTAAAATTTTTTGCTATTTTATGCGCACTTAGGAGTTGGAACCATGGGTAAAGAGATCGAACGCAAATTTCTCGTATCTGGAGATGGATGGCGTGATAGTGAGCGTACCAGGCTGATTCGTCAGGGATTTTTTTTAAGTGTTAAAGATCGTGCGGTGCGGGTTCGCATTATGGGAACCAAAGCATTTCTCACCATGAAAACCGAAACGCGTGGCTTCACCAGAGCGGAATTTGAATATGAAATTCCCATTTCAGATGCAGAAGAGATTCTCAATGATATCTGTGAGAAGCCGTTGATCGAAAAAACACGTCATTGGCTCACCTTTGCGGGTAAGGAGTGGGTTATTGATGAGTTTCATGGGGATAACGATGGCTTGATTCTGGCTGAAATTGAACTGGATGATGAGATGGAGAAGGTGGAGCGTCCTGACTGGGCGGGTATGGAGGTCTCCGATAATCCAAGATATTATAATGTCTATCTTGCCAAGCACCCCTTCAATACTTGGAATCTCAATCCGAAATGTGGTCCTGGCCAAGAGAAGGGTAACAATCCGCCAGCTTCTGATTAAGCCATCAAACGATTATTAAAGAGACTGTAAAAAGACAGAAAAGATGCGTTTCGTCGCGTTGTTTCTGTCTTTTTGTTGTTCTTTGTTTATTATTAATCCGTCTGTTGGAAGCCATCGACAACCCTATAAGAGTTTATTATGGCTAAAATTGGTATTGTTGCAGGTAAACAGGGTTTTGCAGAGAAGCTTTTTCACGCTGTAAACCACCAGAAACCAGACTCCGCACTTTTACTGAGGCCACCAGAGCGTGATCAGGCGTTTACACTCCATGGTCACGAAATGGTTTGGCAAGGCCATGATATCATCCAACTGGAGACACTGTGGTTGCAAAGTCTGGCTTATGAGAATCCGCCAATTCCTTCCGCTGTGCATCAACGGGATTGGAGTTTGTGGCAGATCGACTATCTGACCGACCAACAGCGTTATAGCGCGCTTTTAAGTCTCTGGCTCTCGGCGGAGCGTCAGGGGGTTCGTGTGATCAATCCGGTCGCTGCTCGCCTGCGTAGCTTTATGCGCAGTGCGCTTCTGATACGTCTTCATCATGCGGGTTTTTTGCTCCCTGAGTTTATTATTACAAACGATCTTAAAGAGAGTTGCAAGTTTCGTCAGTGCCATAACGATCAGGTGGTTTGGCGTCCCGCTTCAGGTTATGCTGCCTGGCAACTGTTTAAACAGCGTCAGGAGCGTGCGCTCATCGATTCAAAACAGCCGCCAATTCTCTTAGCAGAGATAAAATCTGGCGCGATTATCCGTATCTATGCTTTTCAGGGAAAACCGCTGCTGGCACTCAATATGCTTCCGCCACAACACACGCCGCCTCAGGAGCAACTTGAGCAGTTCTGGCCTGTGGATCTGAGTGTGCATCATCAATCCTGGGTTGAGAAGCTCTTCTCAGAAGAGATAAAAACCGATCTTTGGGGGGGGCAACAGCCCACTTGGATGCAGATTACGGCTGTTGTGGATCAAAAACAACTCTGGATCTACGATATCGAGACCGATCCTCAACCCGATGATCTGCCGGCAACTTTTCAGGAACTTTTAGCACAACGCCTCAGTCTGGCGCTGCATGATCAACCCTGGAGCCATCGATCGCCAACCACCATACAGGAACGGGATTCCATGCTTCTGCGCCGTATGTATCGTATTCTATTTGAATATGAAGAGAGTAAAAAACGCCCCTAGTCGTCCCCGTTTTTCAACCTGGAGACAATCATGCCTCCCCAAAAAATCCAGGTGCTGCTTGCTGGAGAAGCTGGACTTTTTTTAGAATCACTTCTGGTGGTCTTGCGGCAGTCCGGTATGTCATGGTCCGTGGATAAAATTTTAATTCCGCTCTCAAAAAACAGCGATCTTACTGAAATTAATACCTGTCAACTCCTGGTGATCTTAAATCCTCATCTTGTCAGTCATTCCACCTGCCGTATCGCCCAATCGATTAAAAAAAACAGCCTGGCATGTCCTGTTCTCTTTCTCCACAGTGAAGGTGAAGCGACGCCCTCCTTTATTCCTGAGAACAATCATTACAAGATTCTTTCTAAAACGCTCTCTTTCTCAGAGTTCTATCAAGAAATTCGCACAATTATCTCTAAAACAGGCCGCTTTATTGCAACGCCGCCTCCGAAACGTATTCATCTGACCAAAAGACAGAAAGAGATTTTGCATGCATTAGCGAAGGGGCGTTCCAATAAAGAGATTGCGCTTGACCTGGATATCTCTCATAACACGGTGCGTGTCCATGTTTCTGGTATTTTTCAGAAACTAAAGGTCAGAAGTCGTCGTGATATTGTGCGTCGTTTTCAAGAAGAGGATTTTAAAGCGCGTATAGAGTGATTATTCCCCTAAGCGATTATTTGGTCGTTAAACCGAAACAGCATTTGGTATAGATTGTTTTGATGATATAATGAGAAGATCAATCCACCGGAGAGGTCTTAGGATTTTTCGGCATATATTTACTTGAGCGATAAAGGCGTTTAGATGAAAATTGCTTGGTTAACGGACCCGCACCTCAATTGTTATCATAATGATCTAAAATCATGGTTCGATATGATTCACGCAACCGAAGCGGATGGGGTGGTCATTACGGGGGATATCATGACCGCGACTCCCCACAAGGTGACGCGGCAAACGGTTGCGGACTTTGTGCGGGATCTTCAGGGCGATTTATCCATGCCGACGTGGTTTGTCCTCGGTAATCACGACTATTATGGGAGTTCCATCGATAGGGTACGTCTTCAGCTTCGGAATAGTTGGTGGCTTTGTCAACAAGGCGTTGTTCCGCTCACGGATAAGACGGGATTGATTGGTCATGATGGTTGGGCGGATGGTCGGTCCGGTGATTTTCTTAACTCTTCTGTGATGTTAAACGACTATGTACAGATCGAAGAGCTAACCAATCTCACAAAACCGGATCTTCTTGAGAGACTGAATACCCTGGGGGATGAGTGTGCCAATTACATCCGTGTTCTACTCCCTGATGCACTGCGTCGGTTTGAGCATGTGATTTTTGCCACCCATGTTCCACCTTTTCGCGGCGCATGTTGGCATGAGGGGAAGGTTTCCGATGACGATTGGGCGCCTCATTTTACTTGCCAGGCGGCGGGAGAAGCGTTAGTAGACATTATGGCGCAATATCCAGATCACACCCTGACCGTTCTTTGTGGCCATACCCATAGCTGGGGCATCTATAACCCTCAAGCCAATATTACGGTGATCACCGGAGGCGCTGATTATGGCCGACAAGAGGTGCAGGCGATATTTGATCCAGATCATATCCAAGATTTGATTAATGATATTCAGAGGAAGCATATAAAATGAAATATTGCTTGATCAAAGATAAGGCTTGATATCATGACTGAACAGACATCTTTATACCATCTAATCAACAAATATGGTCGGGTCTCTTTTAGTCGCATGGCTCAATTTGCCAGGGGGTGTGAATCTCAAAAGGCTTTTGAATCATTCTATCATGTATACTCTTTGTTAGGTATTGTGACGCACGATATCTCTGAGCGCTATCAACGGGGTGAGAAAATTGATTCCAATGTTTTTTATCTCTTTCCATTGATAAAAAAGCAACAAAAAGATGAAGAACTTTTTAATATTGGGAAAGATCTTGATTGTGATCTGCTGATTCCAGATGTGACCATTGAACCATTCCATGCACAGATCCGTGTGCGTGATCATGAACATTTTATTCGCCCTATGGATGAGCATCTGATTGAAGTTAAGGGCGACTCTGTTGGGTATGAGGAGATGGCCTTATATGATGGCAATGAGATCACTTTAGGTCGTTATACCTTTACACTTTTATCGCCTCAAGGACTTTTTATTCGGCTTCTTCCTGACGTGGTGATTGAGGATGATGCACAAGATGATAAGACCGTCCAATCTTCTGAAGAGAAAGGGACAAAGAAATCATCTCAAGAAAAGCATCAACAGCATAAGGATGATGTCCTGGATGCATCATCAGAGATTACGGTTTCTTCATTTGCGCTCTATAACAGCAAGGCAAAAAGCCTTTTATCTGAAGAAGAACGTGATCAGGTGATGTCCTATATGAAGAAACTTGCCATCTTTAAACAGTTTACTGCTTATCAGCTTAGAAGACTCATTGCATTTGAATCATTTATTCAATACTTTCAAAACAGAGAGATGATTATTCGTGAAAGAGATTCTGGGGATACATTCTATATTTTGCTTGAAGGAAAAGCAGAAGTTACCCGTAAGGGGATGTCAAAGCCGCTATGGAGTTTCTCACCTGGTGAGTTTTTTGGTGAATCTTCTTTTTTTGAAGGCGGAAAACGCAATGCCAATGTGATCAGTCGCGGTCATGCAACGGTGTTGACTTTTAATAAGGAAATTCTTGGTTTTCTTGGGGTCGAGATCCGTGAGCAGTTAAAAATGCTGATGACGCTCCAGATCACCTCCCGGCTAGATGCGCACAATAAAGAACTCGCACGTTATCGCTCCTCTCCTTATTATCCCAGCCAAAAGGGCATATGGCAGGGCCCTTCACTGGAGAGGCTTCCTTATAAAAAACATTATAATCACGCCTTGAGTGCACAGAACATTTTATCTTTTTTTGAACATTTGAAAATCTTTGCTGCTTTTACACAATATGAAAAAAAGCGGTTTTCCGCAATGAAAGAGCGTATTCAGTATTTTCCTGCGGGTACGATGATTATCAAACAGGGCGATATGTGCAGAGATCTTTATATCATTCTCAGAGGAGAGGTCTCTGTTGTTTATAAAAAAAGTCTTAAAAAGCAGGCTCCTGCCATGATTTTGGCAAATCTCTCTTCAGGAAAACTATTTGGTGATGCGGCCTTTTTCTCAAAAATAGCGCGAAACTCTTCGATTGTTGCTGAAGAGAAGACATTGGTCTTTGCACTCAATGAACAGTTAATGGATCAACTTGGTCCTGAGATCCGGGAAAAATTTTACGATATGATTATTAAACATCTTTTTAAGCGGATGCGTTCTTTGAATATTGAGCTGACACGTTTTCGGACCTCTTTGATGGCTTAAATTCTGGTATAGTGGCTCTTTTTCAGTTAACACAAGCGATGTTTTGTGCAGATATGGATCAGTGGTTTCCCAGATATTGCTGCAAAGGTTATACTTAAAGAGTCCTCAATTTAAAGAAGAGATCTTAAAAAAACAGCGGAGTGCTTGATGACAAATCCTGATGTATGGACCACAATCCATGGTTTAAAGACGCCCCAACTTCTTTATGGAACGGCTTGGAAGAAGGAGCGAACCGCTGCATTGGTGACCGAAGCGATTCAATCTGGTTTTCGAGGCATTGATACGGCGTGCCAACCAAAACATTATCATGAGAAAGGCGTTGGTGAGGGCATGGCGGCGGCGTTGCAATCCATGTCGTTAACAAGGGATGATCTCTACCTTCAAAGTAAGTTTACCTCTTTGGGTGGCCAAGATCTGCAGCGTATTCCTTATGATCCCCAGGCGGATCTCTCCACACAGGTGTCTCAGTCTTTTCAGAAATCTCTGGATAATCTGCAAACATCCTATCTTGATGCTTTGGTATTGCACTCTCCGTTATCAACATTTGCTAAAACTAAAACAGTATGGCGCGCGATGGAGCGGCTTTTTGAGGCGGGGTTGGTAAAACGGTTGGGGATTAGCAACTGCTATGATCTGAAACTGTTTTCTGCACTTTATCAAACCGCGAAGGTAAAGCCAGTCATTTTACAAAATCGTTTTTATGCCGATACCCACTATGATTTTCAACTGCGCCGTTTTTGTGCGCAGCAGAAGATTATCTATCAAAGTTTCTGGACGCTCACCGCCAACCCTCATATCCTAAGACATCATCTGTTGCAAACGTTGCAGCAAAAATATCAACGTACTCAAGCACAGATCCTCTTTCGTTATTTAAGTCAGCGTGGCATCGTGCCTTTGACAGGGACGACATCACGTATCCATATGGAGGAAGATCTGGCGATCTCTATGTTTGAACTCTCCTCTGAGGCGTGTGATGAATTAGATGCGCTGTTTACACGTTCGTTTTTTTAAACCATCGATTTGTTTGGATGATTGGCATCGTCAACGTAATTATCCTGGTTATTGCGTGTCGTGTTGTTTTTAAGGATCTCCTTTAAGTTGGGTAATATCATGCGTCAGAGTAATACAACATTTGATTATAATCGTCCAATTTCTTTGGCTGATGATGTCTATTGGGTGGGGTTCAGTGAGTCTGGGGATAACGAATTTTTCTGTAACCCCTATCTGATTGTGGATGGTGAGGAGGCGGTACTCATTGATGGGGGGAGTCGGCCCGATTTTAGTACAGTGATGCGAAAAATTTTGCTCGCGGGGATTTCTCCTAATCAAATCAGTCATCTGATTTATCAACATTATGATCCAGATCTCTGTGGAAGTTTGCCCAACTTAGAGGAGATGATCAATCGGCCGGATCTTAAGATCATCTCTAAAAAAGAGAATAATCGCTTTATCCGGCACTATAAGGTGAATTCAGAGTTGCTCTGTATTGATGATATGGCGCATACCTTAACGCTTAAATCAGGGCGGATACTGCGTTTTTTTCTCACCCCTTATGCCCATGCTCAGGGAAGCTTTGTGACTCTGGATGAGAAGCATAAAATTTTGTTTACCAGTGATCTTTTTGGTGGTTTAAACTCAAAAGAGGTCGGCTGGTCGCTCTTTTTTAAAGCCATTGATTCACGTTGTGCAACCTGTTGTGATCCCATTCCTGAAAAGATCGAGGATCTCTGTTTATCCCTTGAGAAACCCTGTCCATGGTCCGGTATTCATCTGTTTCATAAAAATGTGATGCCATCCACAGCGGCGTTGCGCTATGCCTTAAGAGAGATAAAAAAGATCGATGCCAACATGTTGGCGCCTCAACATGGTTCTGTGATTCAAAAACCTGAGATTGAGAAGACCATTGAGCGGCTCTATGCTTTGGATGACGTGGGTATTGATGCCCTTTTAGGGGATGAAGATGGTGCGTGAACTCAAACATCTTCTCGCCAAGCTGGTGGATCAGAATGACCCCCTCTTTGATCCGTTGATCACCCTGATTTTTGAACAGCAGGCCAGGCTGTCAGAACAGCAGATCAATGATGATCTGCTTAAGGAGTTGGTGCAACAGCTTGTGGAGTCAGAGCGCCAGTTGCATCAATCGCAAAGAGCGCTGTTAGAAGCCAATGAACGTTTAGAGATGCAGAATGCTGCACTGATTGAAGCGGATCGATTAAAACAGGATGTGGAACGCATTGTACGCCACGATCTTAAATCACCGATGAATGCGGTGGTGGGCTATGCAGAACTGCTTTTAGATGATCATACGCTCTCTACTGAACAGAAGAAAACGATTAAGACAATTCGTAATGGCGGACGCAATGCGCTGCATATGATCAACCTCTCTTTGGGGCTCTATCGTATGGAACAGGGGGTTTATCAGTTAACTCCTGAAAAGATTGATCTTCTAGATATCATTCGCCAGATCAAGGTGGATTCTAGAACGCTGTTGCTTAATAATCAGAATACGTTGGTATTACAGATTGATGGTCAACCCATTTTAGATGGTGCATTGTTTGAGGTGTGGGGAGAGAAAATTCTCTGTTACTCCATGCTGGCGAATCTGATTAAAAATGCCTTAGAGGCTTCTCCTGTTGGTAAGAAGGTGACTGTGGCCCTCTCAAGCGTTGATCCTTTTGGTTTAATTTTGATTCACAATTGGGGCGTACCGCCGTTGAAGGTGCGTGAACGTTTTTTTGAAAAGTATGCCACCGCCGGAAAAACTTCTGGAACCGGTTTAGGTACCTATTCAGCCAAAATGATTGCAGAGACCCATGGTGGGGGAATATGTATGCGGTGTGAAGAGGACTTAGGCACAACCATTACAGTGGCGCTTCCTCTTAAGGCGGGTTTATTAGATATTGAAAAGATTGATTTTGAACAGAATTCAGAAACACCGGTGATTGAGATTGAGGCATCTATTGACGATGATCCTGATGATGATCTAACTGAGGAGAGTGTGGCGGAGATTGAGGCAAAATTTTTATCTGAGGCCATCACCCAGCGGCAGTTTCTTCAAGAGGCGATTCAAAACCAAGATGTTGATCAGGCTTTGGAGCGATTGGCCTGGTTTCGTTGGTCCTCGGCTGAAACAGGGGTTACAGCACCGGTGTTGAGTCAATCCCTGCGTGTGACAGGTGAAGTGGAAATGGAAGATTGGGAGCGTGCTTTCAAGGCGTATCAGCGCTTGGCTGAGATGGTGGAAAAAGCGTTGAATGATCTTTCTTAAAGTGGTGACTTAAACACGCTTTCTTTTAAGTTCAAGGAGTATCACAATGGTTCGGCGACTGGAAAATAGCCGTATCGGATTAGGGATTGCCCTTCTGTTTCTGGCGGTTCTTGCCTGGGTGATCACACTAACAATCTATGGTCATCAGGATCGTATCGATGTTTATCTTTATGGTTTATTGGGGTTGTGGGGATTACTCTGTTTTGAAAGCCTGCTCTCGCTGATTTTTTTGCGTGGAAAAAAGATCTATTGGCATCGTCTTTTAGCACCGATTATCCTACCGCCACTGCGTCTCTCCCGCCGTTCTCTTACGGCCTCTGATGAGGTGATGTTTCTCTTTGCTGGCCGTCAGAAAATCAGTGATACCCTGCGTGAACGACTCGACCGCCGTTGTGAGTGGCCGATGTTGGGGGCGGCACTGCTGATTATTCCGCTGCTCTCCATTGAACTTTTTAATCCAGAGTTGATTGAAGAGCAGAACTTAAACAGTGATCTGTTTATGGCTTTGGGGGCGCTGGTGTGGTTTGCCTTTGCTCTGGAGCTTTTGGTGAAGGTGAGTGTGGCAGAGCATCTGGGGATTTTTGCCTGGCGGCATGCCTTAGATATCCTGATTGTCTTAGCGCCCTTTTTGGCTTTCTTAAGAGGCACACGCCTGATTCATGCACTGCGTGCTTTGCGTCTGTTTCGTGCCCTCTCACGGATTGACACCTATATTATTGATCGTGCATTGGGATTGATTACGGTTGTGGTGGTTGTGGGGGGAACTTTTTTAGTTGTAGACTTTGTCCTTTACCGGGATCATGAGTTTGAACGGGCGGATTTTACCACCACACTGCCCTCAAATGCCCCTGTAACCCAGGGAACACCCATTACATTGGCGGGTTTTCCTCTCGGGGAGGTGACATCAACCCATCCATTGGCTGATGGACAGATGACGGTGGCCTATGATATTGAATCCGATTATCGTCATCTGTTAACTGCTGAGAGCTATTTAAAATTAAATGATCGTATCGGTTTGGGCGCTTTGTTGGGGACAACAGAGTTACAACTGATTCCTGGCAACGCAAAGGAGATCTTACCGGAGGGGAGTTCTATTCCTACCGATGCAACCACCACTGTGGAACGCTTAAAAAAGGTTTTTTCAACAGAGCAGTTAGCCACCCGTTTTGCGACCATTTTAGAAAATGCCAATGGAATTTTAACAGAAACGGCCAGGTTATCGGATATTTTTGGTGCAGCTGATAATCCAGTGGTGGCCATCTTAAAGGATTTAGAGCAGATTTCAACCCATATAGCCCATACGACCGAAAAACTACCTGAAGTAACCCAGAGTATGGATCATGATCTTCAGATTCTTGCCAATGCCTTGGGCTCTGTGGAGACGTTGTTGGCATCGATCAAAAAGGATGTGGCGGGTATTACCCATGCCACAGCAAACAGTATGGGGCTTTTAGATCAACGTTTAGCAAGGTTAGGTGTCTTGATGAAACAGGTGGATGGTGTATTGAAGACCCTGGACCATCAGACCAATGCGCTACCTGGCATTCTCAGAGATACCCGCGATACCGTCGAGAATAGTGCCAAGATGGTGGATCATCTGAATCAACATCCGTTAATTGATGGAGAACATCGTCGTACACGCCCTGGGCAGACGATCCATCCTTAACTTTATTCGTTATTCTAAAACTCTTGCAGCTTAACGGTCACCACAAAGGTAGAGACTGGAATCTCGCCGCCTGGCAGATGGGCATAACGTGGCATGCCCAATGAGGAGATCCACTCTACCTTCTGATAGAGCGCCGCTTCCTGAACCTTAAAGCTTAAGTTTCGGGCTTGCATGCTAAAGGCGGTCAACGAATCCTTAAAATGTCTTCCCTCGCTAAATCCTAGCCCAATGGTATCGGCGACGTAGATCAAGCGATTATTTGGGGGCCGGTCGCGATGGCGAAAGGCGAAGCCGACGGTTACGCCGCGCACCTTGTGGGTGGTGGTCATAAAATTGGTAATAAAATCGCCCTCAAAATGGTAGCGACGATAGATGGAGCCGTCTGGGGCCTTTTGCTGGGTCAGTAGCGTAAATTCTGGCGGCGTTCGGGCATTGGTAAAAGCGATGCGGAAGGGAAAATCCTTATCCTTCGCTGTTGGATCGATTACGCTATAGGGTTGGGCGCGAAACCAAATATATCCACTTAAGCGTGCTACGCCCTTTTCTAAGTCTATGGCTTGCAGCGCATTAAGTGATGCGCCGGTGGAGACGATCGCGGTTTTTCCCAACACCTGCTGATCGATCTGAATGGCTCGTCCTTCGGCCAATGCTTTTTCCAACTCCTCACCGCGCAAGCGATATTTGATCTCTTCAAACTGAATCGGTGCAGAGGCGGTGGTGCGATTACGCAACCGTGCTATGGCCACGGGTTTAAGTACGTCGCCTTGGGCGTCGAAATAGTTCACGCCGGTTAAACCTTGTACGCCGCTGAGTGGTGCGTTCATGGCGCTCAATGCTGCGCGAATCGCCTGCCGACGTTCCGTCGCGGTGCCTTGGGTCGGCGTAAAGCCGCCACGACGGATCGCCTCAACCAACACCTTCGCGGCGTCATAGGCGAACACCGCCCGCCAATCCGGTGTATCGTTAAAGCGCGCCACGTATTGTTCCCGGAACCGGGCCATCGCTAAGCCGGCCGCATCAAAGACCAGTGGTGTGGCGACTAAAATATCATCGGTATAAAAGCCTGGTGATTTTGCTTCGGCAGGCAGTTGAGAAAATTGACGAACAAAGAGCGGTTTATCCAGGGTATCGGAGCCTATGAGTGTTGCATCCACGCCTGAATCGCGCAGTCTTTTGATGACCGGATAGGCATCCTTCGGGAAGAGCGACAGGAACACCGCCACACGTCCCTCTTTTCTCGCTTCGCGGAGATCGGTAATCAGTTGCGCAATTGTTGCATCGACCTGAGGGCTTTCTGCATCAATTAAACGCGCGGGAAGTTGTAACGGCAAAGATTGTTCTTCTGCACCTTGTTTAAAGAGCGCAGTCAGGCCGCGGTTAAAGCTCCGGTTGCGTTGGCCTTCCAGTACGAAGACTGTTGTTGGATCGTGAATATTCTTAAGGTAGCTGGCCAAAAATTTGGCCATGTAGCGATTATTATAAACGACGCGAAACGACCAGGGGTTTTTTTCAGTCACCGCCGGCAGGGTTGCTGTGGGGGTGACCACTGGAATCTTATGTTGACGATAGACTTGAGCAGCAGGCACCGATACGCTGCTGATACGGTGGCCGATCACCGCTGTTGCGGAACTGGATGCAATCTCCTTGGCGACCTGAACGCCTTTTTGTGGGTCGCCAAGATCGTCATAAAGCGTCAATGCCACAGGATGACCGCCAATGCCACCAGAGCGGTTCACTTCCTCGACCAACGCCAATGCCCCTTGATAGAGTGTGCTCGCTTCGCCCTGGGGGCCGGGATGATCGACGGCCACCGCGATGGTATAAGGCACGGGAAAGATAAGGGCGAGAAGATTGTCCCTAAAAACGCCGGCCAGACTGACGAGCGTTACTATGACCACCGCCAAAAACAGTGTGCTTTTCTTCACGGTTTCAGCCTCTCTTCATACCCGCTCTAATGGTGATCCGAAGGGTGTAGTAGTTTGAGTGCGCCAGCCATCAATAGAATGGAGAGTGGAAAGATCATCAGAGTCCATTTAAGATGATCAATCTCTAGCAAAATCTCTTTTAAAAACAATACAAAGAGGATGATAACGATCACTTCTGCCAAAACGATCTTCAGTTGGGCGATATCCTGAAAGCGCATCCATTTTGGTAGCTTGTAGCCCCGTTTTTCCAACTCCGTTGGATTGGTGATGAACAGCACATAGATGCCGTAGGAGAAGATCATCAGCACCAAAGCGAACAGAAAGGCATCCACCGCTTCGATCATGCCGATCATGGTCAGATCCATCTTGCTTGCGCCATATTCCTGCATTTCTTGCGGAATTTTGAGCCCAAGAAAGATTTTGATCGCTTTCACCGTCTTATAGACGCCGGCGGCGAACATGACGATGGAGCCGATAAACGAAAATATTACTGAGGTAATCGATACGTAGCGTAGTGCGAAGAAGGCTTTGAACATGACGACATCCATGTAAAAGGCATACTATAAACTCTTGCATACTATAGCAACAATGGTGACGGCGTACAAGCTTTAGGGAGCGAAGAGGCGCCTGATCTTTAAACGCACTTTTAAACGGACGATCCTATTCATTATAAAGTGTTTCATCATAGTGAATAGCGGGTACAGTGGGCAGGGGTGGGGCTTCTGTACCGCCTAGGAGCCAGTGTCTTTTAAGCTTATCGGTGAGTTCTTCGCTGTTTTGAATCAGATCACGCAGGCCGCTGAGTAGGGCGGGGATGTTGTGGGCGCCTTTTTGTACATCGGTGAGAATACCATGTACCGATTCAATGGGACCGGAGAGGTCTTTGATGCGTTGACTCACCTCTTCGGCGCTGTTACGGGTATGATGAACCAGAGCGGAGACATCTTTTTTAATGGAAGCCAACAGTTGATCCACCTGAGTGAGTACCTTACCCACCTGTTTGACATCAACGCTGGCGCTGTTGATGATGCTGGGAAGCTGTTTGGTGGTATCCGAGAGGTCTTTGGTGACCATTTTAACATTGTTGAGTGTCGCAAAGAGAGCCCCCCCTTTATGGCCAAGTTCCGCCGAGAGGGTATTCACGTTACCGGTGATGGTCTCCACATTGCCAACGATCTCATTGATATCCTTAGAGAGTTGATCCAGATCAAGGTTGGCAAGAATCTCTTCTGGTGTAACGGGTTCAATGATGGTGATGGTCTTTTTTGGGTTCCACGCTGTTTTTGCATGACCCGATGTCAACTCTAAGGTGGCATCGCCCATGAGTGAGGCTAAAGGGCCGCCGCCGACTGCCATAGTACTTTTTTCTGTGAATAGATGTGTATAAGCCTGGTAGAGGACAAACTGAATTTGAATGGTGGGCGTTGGGGGTTGGTTTTCTTTCTGGGGTGTGAATACCAGCTTCACCTTTTTGACTTCACCGATATCCAGGCCAGCCAGGCGTACTGCCGAACCTTTGATAATGCCGTGGGCGGCATTCATCTGGGCGGTATAACGGATGGGGGAGAGTTCATGGCCCCCTTTTTGGGATTGCAGTAGATGGTATCCGCCTAGAATGGCCAGAATAGCGATGGTGAGAAAAAAGCCGGCAAACCGATCACCAGATTGAATCTGGTAGGGCATATTGTGATCCTGGATCATCTATGCATCTCCTCTATTATCTGGGTTCTCGCGGTAAAGAATGGCGCAGGCGTCTGCTTGGCTGGGTGGTTTTTCACGGACAATGATGATTGCGCTCTGCTGGATTTTACAAAAATGTTCAAGTTGTTCTATCATATCTGAAGGGAGATGGCTCTCTAAGAGGAGAAGCTTTGGTTTCATGAGCAGTGCCCTGGCCAGTACCACCTGTTGCCGTTGATTATCGGTCAACTCTTGGGGAAAGTGAAAGAGACAATCGGTGATCTGTCGTTCTTCTGCAATCTTATGGAGTTCTGTTTTAATCTGTTTGGTGGGTAGAATATTATGATACTCTAAAGGGAGCGCGAGGTTCTCCCAGATGGTCAGGAGTTGTGCAAGATTATCTTCTTGGCTTAAGAGGAGTGCTCTCCCCTTTGCTTTGCTTAAACCGTGATAGGTCTCTCCTGCAAGGAAAATCTGTCCTTGCTCTTTTTCTCCTTGTGCAAAAGCGTGTAACCAGAGATTTGCATCGGAGATCTCCTCGCTCCAGATTGAGAGGATCTGTCCTGGCATGAGTTGGAGATCTCTTTCAGAGAAGAGGTGTCTGTTTTTATGGCGTAGGGTGAGTGCTTTGGTCTGGAGAATCATACGCGATAAGCCAATATCGAGAGCAGAACGTTAAAGATAAAAAAGAGTGCCAGTTGCATGGTCAAAGCGGCGGAGAGTGCGTGGGAGACTTCTGTGAAGCGTTGTTTAACCTGGGCGCCGTAGTGGATTGCTACCAGGCCGATCAATCCGCCCCCGATCCACCCTTTTAAGCTGGTTACAGCCAACTCTACTGTGGTAAAACGATCCAGAATGCCGACAACAAACGGGATGAATGCCACATCGGCATCCTGATACCAGATCATTGCATAGGCGGAGAGAATACTCAGCAGGTTAAAGTAGACAAACATCGCTAAGAGAGAGAGGGGAAAGGCGAAAAATACAGGTGCTAAGTAGAGGGTAACGGGATTAATGCCTAAGTTTCGTAGTGATCTAAAGTCGTTGAGAAGTTGGGCATGGGCGATCTCAGCGGTCACTGATGCGCCGGCACGGGTAATTAGAATAATGCCTGAGATCAATGGTCCCAATTCCCGAACCACCACCAGAATGAAGAGATCCGCATAGATCTCATGAAATGTCGCTTTCCCTGCGAGGGCATGAACCTGGGAGAGTAGTGCGGCACCTATGGCGATGGCTAAGATGGCATTAATCCAGAGTGCGCGTATACCGGTATTGACAATCTGGCGACGAAACATGCGCCAGAAAACTTTTCTTCTGCCGGGGGCAAAGGCGCGCCAGGAGGCTGAATAAGCGATAAAGATCAGGCCAAAGAGATCGGCGATGAAGGTGTAGCCGTGGCGTATCTTTTGTCCGATCCGCTCAAGAAATCTCCATAGACTATTCATGGCTGTACAGGATCTAAGGTTTTGAGTTCCTGTTGAACCCTTTTTGTGCGCCGGTTATCTGGGTTGGGATCTAAGGCTTGGTTGATCTGTTGTGCGCGTAGAAGCACCTCTTTGGCGTTTGTGATTCTGTTCTGTTTGGCGTAGAGGCGTCCCATGATCAGCAGGGTATCGGCGATACCAAAAAAGTTATCGGCCCTTTGATAGTATTGGCGTGCTTCTTTCAGTGCAGCGATATCCTGTTCATTTTTGCCATACATATAGAAGATAAAAGCGACCTCGTTGGGCGGATGTTGAGTCAGGGAGCCCTCTTTATTGAGCAGGTTGTAGGCTTGTTTATACTGTTTAAGGTAGGTGTGTGTGATCGCTTTTTCTAACGGTGTTTGTGCGTACTGGTGGGCTGTTTGGAAATCTTTTTGTTGACGATAAATTTTACCCAAGAGCAGGTGAAGGTTATAGAGGTTCTTTTTATCCTGTTGATCTGAGAGCAGTCTTGTGGCCTTTTTGAGGGTGGTGATCGCTTTTTTCTTCTGTTGCGTCACAAGATAGAGCCGGGTTAAGCCCAATTCTGTTCTTAAAAGCCCCTTTTGATCATCGCGCAGGGTATGAATTTTATGGGCCTCCTTTAGGCTTGTTAAGGCGGTATCATACTCCTGGCTCTGGATGCTGGAGCGGGCCTGTCTCTCTAAGCGATCGGCTTTCTCAGAGAAATAGGTGGTGGGGGGTGTTTCTGTGGTGACGCACCCACTTAACAGGAGGAGTAGGGTGAGTGCATAAAAAAACGGCGCACTGTGGGTTGTAATACGCATGCGATCCATGGACTCTCTTTGCAGGATAAAATAAAGATCTAGAAGATATCTTCCTCTATTTATAGCATATCTTCAACCCTGGAATAAACGCTTTTGAATCCGGCTTTACGGGATATTTCAGGCTATGGTACTTTAGAATGGTCTTAAAATGGATTGATCTGTTTTCAAGGAGTGGCTATGGGATTGCTCAGTAGTTTAACAGGGAATGCCTCCGAGGTGGATCTGAATGAGATTTCAGAGGAGACCGAGGCGATTTTAATTGATCAAGAGCAGGTGATCTATGCTTTTAAACTGGTACGGGATCTGATTCTGTTTACGGATAAAAGGATGATTGTGATCGATAAGCAGGGCATTACAGGAAAGAAAGTTGAGTATCTTTCCGTGCCTTACCGTTCGATTACTCACTTTGCTGTGGAGACGGCGGGTCACTTTGATGATGATTCTGAGTTAAAGGTGTGGGTGACCAGTATGGATATGCCGATCTGCAAGGAGTTTAAGCGCGGTACCGATATTAAAGGGGTTCAGAAGGCCATTGCGATGGGGGTTCTGGGGCTTTAATCGGTAAAACGCTCCAGATAATTTTGAAATGCTGTGGTGGTCTGTTGGATAAGATTGATGATCTGTGTAGCCATTGTGAAAGCCTGTGGGGCGCTCTCTTTACAGGCTTGATCACAACGTTCTGCCAATATTTGTAGTTTAAGCGCACCAAACGTGCCGGCACTGCTTTTTAAGAGATGGCTTCTTTGTTGCAGGATTTGTGAATCTTTTTGATCAATGGCCAGTTGGATTTGATCGGACTGTTTTTTGATCTCTTTAAGAAACAGGTTGATCATACGGGGCATGGCTTGGGGAGAAGTATTTTTTTCCATCTTCTCCAGCGTTTTTGGATCGATTAAAAGATCGGATTCAGACATATTTTTTTATATTGATCTTTATGTGAAGGGGCTACGTAAGTAGCCCTTTAAATAGATTATGCTTGTGCGGGAAGCTTTTGGAGTCGCCAACGGGACCAGAGCATTTGACCGCCAGCGAAGGCTAAGAGTAGTAGGATGGAAATATCGAGAGGACCATTATTTAGGGCCATGGAGCAGGCACTCATGATGATGAATCTCCTTTTAATTAAATAATCTTAAATGGATCGCTCTTTAATTTTAGCGGATTTTTTGCCTTGATTGTATCTTTTTTTTATTGAACCTGTTTATAACGGTGTCTCTACTGCATGTAAACAGTGGCAAAGTTGCTCTTGCGAGAATGTTCGCTGCTTGCTAACATGCATTTTATGTTTCAGATTCAATATAGTAAGCGGACGATTTGTGTCTTGCGCCGAATACCCACGGATCAGGCGCCATCTTATTCGATGTAAAATCCAGCTTTATGTAGCGTGTCCTGATGCGATGGCAACACAGGTAAAAAAGCTTCAAGGGTGGGATGGATTCCGATTGCGGGTTGGCCGTTGGCGCGTTTTGTTTGATCAATACGGGAATATCCTTGATATTGGTTTCCGAGGTGGGATCTATAAAACATAGGAAAAAATCATGCATGGCCATCTTAATATTACTATTGATGGTGTAGACTACATTGCGATTCCGCGAGACGAGTATACAGCATATCAACATGATGAAATGCTTGCTGATATCCGCCGTTATGATCACATTAAAGCGCAATTGGCTGCTGGTGATGAGGAGATGATACCAGCTGAGTTTGCAGATCGTATTTTAGATGGCGAATCTCCCTTACGGGTCTGGTGTGAGTTTCGTGGCATCACCTTGCAAACATTGGCGGATCAAGTGGATATTTCAAAAAGCGATCTGTTTGAAATGGAGAACCAATGCAAAGATGGTTCGGTTTGTGTGATGAAACAGATTGCCGAAACCTTGCGGGTTTCGTTGGATGATATTGTTTGATCAATTTTTTTGTGGTACTTAGTCTAATGTGGTTATTAGATACGATCTTTTGTGATGCAGATCTAGATTATGGACCCCACGATTATCCTCAGTTACTTAATCACCGTTTTTTTCTTTCTTTTTGCGCCAGGGCCAAGTCATCTTTTGATGTTCTCCAACAGCTTGAGCTATGGCATAAGACCCTCACTGGCCACAATGGCGGGTGATCTCAGTGCCAATATTCTTCAGGCGTTTGCCGCAGGACTTGGATTAGCCGGTATACTGTTATCTTCCACCACTGCTTTTATGATGATCCAATGGATCGGTGTGGGCTATCTTCTTCTGTTGGGTTGGCAAAAAATTTATCGGTCAGGTTCAGAGGGGCTTCCAAAAAGCGCACCCACGGTAAGGAAGCTATTTAATCAGGGATTTCTTACTTCGGCGGCCAATCCGAAGGCGGTGGGATTTTTCGCTGCACTGTTTCCGCAATTTATTGATCCAAACACGCATTTGCTGTCCCAGATTACTCTGTTGACGCTGGGCTACATCGTAATTGATGGGCTTTTTCTGCTTTTTTATGGGATGATCGCGCAACGGTTGAAACGGCCGCTTAAGCAGGGCAAGTGGTTGGATTGGATCTCTGGGTTGGGCTTTATTATCTCAGCCATCCTGCTTGGTAGCCGTGGTGTTTAAATGGATTTTAACTTTTAGGACGTTGTGCAAGCAAGAGCAGATTGACGCCAAAAGGAAAGCGGCGGAACCTTCGTATGATCCAGCGCTCGATAGAGAGGAGGGCTAAGACGAAGCGATCAACCCAGGCCGTTGATTGCAGATCCAGTAGTTCACTGGGTTTATCTTTTTGTTCTGTATCTTGTGTTGCAGTCTGTTTCTTTTGAGAACGGAGACGATCCATCCAGGCTAAGAGCAGACAGGGTGGAAAGCTGATGGCATTAAAATAACTGGCACGATGGGTGGTGAATCCAGCGCCTTCGACCAGTGATTTTAAAGGCGCGATCCGGTAGCGTGTCCGTCCCATCACCACGTCATCATGGTGTCGCATCAGTACAGGGAATGCGGCCTCAACAAGGATCAATACACCGCCTGGCATCAGTTTATCATAGAGCTGTGTTAATACCGCTTGTTCTGATTGAATCCATTGGTGATAGAGCACCGAGGAGAGCATAATCAGGTCAAACTGTTGATCTGGGAAGGCTTGAGTAATCTCATTAACATTGCCTTTAACCAATTGCACATCGGCATCTTTTTGTCGGGCCAGCTTTAAGGCATCATCGGAGAGATCAAAGCCGGTGAGTCGGTCGGCATGATGACGCAAAAAAGCAAAGTTCCCTCCTGTACCACATCCCACATCCAGCGCTGAAGTAAAGCGTTGTGGATGCATCTCAGTCAAAAAATCATCCATGAGTTGGCTACGGTACGTATACCACCAGTGGGTCCGTTCCGCTTGAGCGAGTTGATAATAATATGCGGTTTGCATAATATTTTTCCATCCAAAGATGATTTTTGATGCAGAAGAGTTCTGCCTTTGAAAATGCGACGTTCCATGCGCTTTTTATCATGTACGAAGCTAGATGATTTATGCGATATTATCAAGGATGTGCTTTAACTCATTTAACTAAAGAGATCCAGGTTCGATGGCTATTCCTCGACTCTCACTCACGCTTTCATTTAAGGAACTGTTGCTTATTCTCTTGCGACTCTTGCGTTTACGGCCCGCAGGCGATGTCTCAAGTTTGGAGCGGTTCGAACAGCAGTTTGCCAAACGGTATCAGATGAAACAGGGAGTCTATTTCTGTAAGGCACGTATGGCTTTCTATCATCTGATTCGGGCATTAAAATTACCCCCAGGGAGCGAGGTCGTCATCTCTAGCATTCATGTGGCCGATTTTATCAACATGATCCGTTTAGCGGGGGCAAAACCTGTTGTCGTTGATCTCCAACCCAACAGTTATTTTATCGATTATCAGGCACTTGAGAAGGCATTGAATGAGAAAACAGGTTTGGTTCTGATTACCCACCTATCCGGTTATGTTACGGATATGGAACGGATTGTGGAGATCACCTCAAGGCATAACGTGCCTTTGGCTGAGGACTGTTCCCAAGCTTTCTCAGCAACCTTTAAAGGAAAACCGTTGGGGACATTCGGTATTGCCGGTATCTTTAGTTTAAGTCTATTAAAATCAGTCTGTACACTGAATGGTGGCATGTTGATCACATCGCGTGCTGAATTGGACGCAGAATTGCGCCGTGTGGCACGAGCGCAGCCCAAGCCAGGCCGTTGGCCACTGATTCAAGAAACCATTAAAAATTTGATTATTAAAACGGCAACGTTGCGGTTTCCTTTTTCTGTGGTGGTGCTACCACTATTGCGTCTCTTGATGCGTATCCGGCCGCACAAGGATCATCCAGATCAATTCTCCAAGTATCAAAAATCGAATAAGAGTGTGATCAAACGTGCGGAGTTACCGGCTGATTTTTTAACGGGGGTTCTTCCTGAACAGGCTTTATTGGGTCTGAGTCAGTTAGAGAGTCTGGTCGAACGAGAAAAAAGACGCATCGCTTTAGGAGAGCAGCTTTACGATATGCTCTCTGTGTGTACACCAGAGCAGGGGGTTTGGTTGCCTGAGCGGACAACAGAGGCACAGAATACGTTCTGGTTATTTCCTGTGCAGACCAGCTATCCCCATGCACTGATGTCTCATCTGGCGGCCAATGGAATTGATAGCTCTCGGATGCTGCTCTCTCTCCTTTCTCAGGAGGAGGCGTTCCAAACGCTTAAGATCTCTACGCCCCAGGCGCAAGAGATCCATGCCAGAACCCTGTTTATTCCACTCTATTGGAATCTCTCTTCTGCGGAAGTGACACGGATTGGAGAGGCCATTTTATCCTTTGATGCAGGCGCTCAAAATGGCGGTGGCCAAAATGGTGATGATATAAAAAAAAAGGGCCATAAACGGGTTCTTCCTCTGCCCATGACGCCACGATTGTGGAGCGGTGTCTATACGTTTTTGGTCAATTTGCTGATGGCGCGTATTTTTAATCGCTATAGTGCGCGTGGCCCACTGTTTGTGACCTGGATGTTGACACTGGATTGCAATCTCTATTGCCGTTTTTGTGCGACCCATTCAGCCAAGAAACAGTATCCAGAAGCGTTGTCTTTGGATCGATCTTTAGAGATTGCGGATGAACTGGTGAAAGCGGGCGTCATGACGGTGGGATTTACAGGGGGAGAGGTGCTTTTGCATCCCCATCTGTTTCCCTTGATTGAACGTTTGAAAGCGGGGGGCATGATCGTCTATGTTGTCACCAACGGTTTGCTGCTTAAGGAGAATGCTGCGCGTTTGATTGCATCGGGTGTCGATTATATTGTCGTCTCTATCGATAGCGATCAAAGTGCGGTTCATGATCGTACACGGGGCCATCCTGGATTATTAAAAAAAGTACTGGATGGTATTGAGACCTTTAAACAGATGCGTTCAGGTACACGCCCACTGGTCAAATCAACGACGGTGATCAATCGGCAGAATATTGAACAGATTGTTCCCATTCTTAATCGGTTAGAAGCGCATGTTGATGTCGCCAGTGCACAACCGATTGTCTATGATTATCATGAGCATCCTCATGCAAAGCCAAAAGAGCGTCTGAAAGGTTATGCTTTTGAGAAAGAAGATCAAACGCAAGTTGCCGCCGCGTTTAATCGTGCAACTGAGGAAAAATCTTTTCTCAATAACACTTTCTTTCGAATGATTCCTGCGTACTGGTTCACGCCCGATAAATTGGCCGTACAGTTTCCTTGTTGGGCGCCTTTCTTACGTTTTATGATCTTTCCAGATGGTCGTGTCAGGCACTGTACAGCCAATCAGAAATTTGGTTCTGTGGGAAATGTAACAGAGCAGTCAGTGATGGCGGTTTGGAATAGTGAAGAGATGCAAAAGCATCGAGAGGAGATTCGCCATTGGAAGAGACCATGTGTCTGTTGGTCTCAAGATGTTTCATTTAATGCGTTCATGCATGATCTGCGTATTCCTAACCGGTTACCACGGCTAGGAAAAAAGCAGGATCTCTTTTCTTGATGTTACATACTGAAACGTGGTGGTTTTTTATTTGATATGGATCTTATCTATTGTAGAAGTATTTGCACACTGGCTTCTTTAAATGCTTTTTCTATGGCATCAGAGTGATTTACGATCAAAAATCGCTTATCCTTTGCCATATAGTCTTCTCTTAAGAGTAGCAGGATACCGATTCCTGAGCTGTCAATGGCTGTTGTTTGATCCAGATTGACGATAATATGATTAAATTGACTCAGGCCATGGCTACGGATCTTTTTAAAATGGGTGTGCAGTTTAAAGTCGAAGATCCCGGTGACGGCGATGTGGAGGACATCTTGTTCTATTCTGCTTGTAACGGATGATTGGGTTGGAGAGATAATCATTGGAAGCAGTCCTGACAAAGATGGGTTGATGATGGGTTAAATGTAAACTATGCCTAGAAAGGAAATTGTAAGGTGGGTATATATTTTATGTCAACAACTATTTTGAATGTGACGAACAATTAATAGAAATTCATCAAAAGAACTTAATATTACAACTTGGAAGGTTGGTCGTTGTTCTTTGAAATGTAAGCATTTTTTGTTTTTATGTTTATGGGTATCCGGTTGATGCAGGCCCTGGTTATATTTAAGATAAATGATCAATTATTTAGGGTGTTGCCATCCATCTGGATCTCCAGCAGCGTAAAGACTATCGTATGTTGGCCAACACTCAGCTTCTGTTGCCAAATTAAGAGCACGTTTAAAAGCTGGGCCACGCCAAAATCGGCGATTAAACCGAAAAGTGTATTCATTCAGGTAGGCTTGAATATGTTTCTCTTGAACACCACCTCTAAATGTACC